>DATLXT010000179.1:0-17619 GCA_035575475.1 Gemmatimonadales bacterium
GCCGTCACCGACGCGCGGGGCCGCTATGCCATCCCGCTCCTGCCGCCCGGGCTCTACACCGTCCGGGTCCGCCAGCTGGGGTATCGCCCGGCGGCGCTGCCCGGTGTGCGGGTCACGGTGGGCGAAGCCACCCCGGTGGACGTGACGCTCGAGGCGGCGCCGGTCGCCCTCGAGGAAGTCCGGGTCGAAGCCGAGGCCACGCGGATCGATCCCACGCGCACCGGCGTGGCGCAGACCATCGCCCCCGACCTGATCGAGAACCTCCCCGTGCTGGGCCGGGACTTCACCGACTTCCTCGCCCTCTCGCCCCTGATCAGTCCGCAGCCCCAGGTCGGGACCGGCGGGCAGTTCTCGGTGGGCGGGGCGCGGACCTCGGGTACCAACCTCCGGGTGGACGGGGCCGACGCCAACAACGTGTTCTTCGGGGAGAACCGGGGCTCCTCGCGGACGCCGTTCACGTTCTCGCTCGAGTCGGTGAAGGAGTTCCAGCTCGTCACCAACGGGTACGACGTCGAGTACGGGAACTACCAGGGCGGCGTGGTGAACGCCGTGACCCGGGGTGGGACCAACCAGCTGCGCGCCAGCGGGTTTCTCTACTTCCGGGACGAGGGGATCACCGGGAAGGACTTCACCGGCCAGGACCCCACGGACTTCCGGGTCTATCAGTTCGGGTTCAGCGTCTCGGGGCCGATCCGGCGGGACAAGCTGCACTTCTTCCTCTCGCTCGACGGCCAGCAGCAGGACCAGCCCATCTTCGCCGGCGGTCCCGAGGCGGCGACGGGTGTGTCGGCGGACAGCTTGCAGCGTTTCCTCACGATCCTGCGCACCGTCCACGGCCTGCAGAATCCGGAGCGCTTCTTCGGCCGCCACACGCAGGAGGAGGATAATCTCGTCGCCTTCGCCCGCCTCGACTGGACCATCAGCGACCGGCATCGGCTGACCCTGCGGCAAAACTACTCCGACTTCGAGCAGACCAACGACCGGATTTCGACGGAGGAGGCCATCACCCACGGGGGCCCCTTCCAGGACCAGGTGTGGTCCACGGTCGCCGAGCTCAACTCGCTCCTGGGCGCCAGCGCGTTCAACACGGCGCGCGTCCAAGTCTCCTACGAAGATCGGCCCCGACCCTACAACCCCGACGGCGGCTTCCTGCCCGAGATCCAGGTGGACCGCATGGGTTCCTCGGCGTCACAGATCATCGAGTTCGGGGGCGACGGGATCGTGTTCCGCAATCGGCTGGAGGAACGCAAGCTCGAGTTCATCGACAACTTCACCTACCGGCGGGGCGACCACACGGTGAAGCTGGGCACGAGCGACATCCTGTCCCAGACCACCAACACCTTCTGGCTGCTGGGAAACGGGGAGTACCGCTTCTTGAGCCTCACCGACTTCGCGAACAACGCCCCCACGAGCTATTTCCGCCTGTTGCGCCCCTGCCCGGTGCCGCTGGTCGCCAATGCGGCCGCTCAGCCGGTGATCTGCCCGCAGTATGACGTGCCGTTCGCCGAGTTCCAGGCGCTCGAGTGGAACGTGTACCTGCAGGACGAGTGGCAGGCCACCGATCGCCTGCTGGTGACGGCGGGCGTGCGCTACGGGGGCACATCCTTCCCCGACAAGCCCGGCCTGGTCCAGGCGGTGCTGGACACGTTCGGCATTCGGACCGACGTGGTCCCCAGCTTCACCGGGGTCTCGCCCCGCGTGTCGTTCACCTATGACCCGCGAGGGGACCGCCGCACGGTGTTGCGCGGCGGCGTGGGGCTGCTGGTCGGACGCGCCCCCACGGTGCTGGCGGGCAACGTGTTCCAGACCGAGCGACCGCTCCTCTCGGTGTTCTGCACGGGAGCCAACGTGCCGGCGTTCAACCTCCAGGAGCTGCTGGCCGACCCCACCGGCCAGAACAATCCCGCCGCCTGCGCCGGCGGCGCGGCGCCGACGGGACGCCCCGAGCACAGCGCCTTCGCTCCGGACTTCGCCCTGCCGCGCACCCTGAAGGCCAGCCTCGGCGTCGAGCGCCTCCTCGGCCAGAAGACCAGGGTGGCGCTGGACCTGATCTACAGCGCCTCCCGCGACCAGTTCAACGTGGTGGACCTGAACCTCCGCGATCCCGTCTTCACCACCGGCGTCGAGAACCGGCCGGTCTTCGTCCCCGCGGCGGGCTGGAATCCCCGCAACGCGGCGGGCGCCGCCCGGCTTCGGAGCCCCGCCTTCGATCGCATATTCCTGAACGTGAACCAGAGCGAGGCGCGGGCCTGGAACGTCGCCCTCGAGGTGGACCACCGCCTGTCCGACGCCGTCCAGATCGCCGGGCGGTACGCCTTCAACCGGGCCTACGACAACAGCTCGTTCTCCTGCTGTACCAGCGGCGAAGGGTTCTCCGGCGAGACCACGGCCGGAGACCCCAATTTCATCGGCGACCCGGGCGACGACCGCACCGGCGCCTGGGGCCCGTCGCGCTTCGAGCGACGGCACGTCTTCGTGGCCAACCTGCTCTACCGCGCCCCCTTCGGGCTCCGGGTGAGCGCCCTCTGGCGGCTCCAGTCCGGTACGCCCTGGACGCCGGTGGTCAACGGCGACGTCAACGGCGACGGCGTGCTCTTCAACGACCGGGCCTACGTCGGCACCAACCTCGAGTTCGCCTCGGCGGCCGACCGGGCCCGGATGGACAGCCTGATCCAGAAGCACGAGTGCCTGCGCGATCAGGTGGGCCGGATCGCGGCCCGGAACAGCTGCCGCAACCCCTGGTTCAACTCCCTGGACCTGCGGCTCTCCTACGACCTGCCGACGGTCCGCGGCCAGCGGGTGGAAGTCCTGCTCGACCTGTTCAACGTGCTGAACGGCCTGAACGAGCGCTGGGGCCGCTTCATGGGCGTCTTCGGGAGCCGGCAAAACCTCCTCAACGCCCAGAGCTACAACGCGGCCACCGGCAACGTGGTCTACTCCGTGCCGGCGACCTTCGGCGAGGAGCAGCCGATGGGCTTCGATCCCTTCCAGTATCAGATGCAGCTGGGGGTGCGATACCGATTCTGAGAGCAGGGGCGGAGACGGACCGATCACCCCCGTCCGTCTCCGTCCGCCTCTATCGGCGATAGCGCAACCAGAGATAGTAGACGGGGATCCCCCCCAGGATGATGCCCACATCCAGCGCGAAGGCGCGGGTTTCGGACACCAGGTAGTTCCCGAGCAGGAAGACCGCGCCCAGGAGAAAGATCGCCGGGACCACCGGATACCCCCAGGCCCGGTAGGGCCGTTCGAGGTCGGGACGCCGCCGCCGGAGCCGGTAGACCCCGGCCACGGCCAGCGCGTAGAACGGCCAGATCCCGATGATGAACTGCTCGGCCAGCTCGACGAAGGTCCGCAGCAGGATGAACACCACGCCCAGCACGGCGCAGAGCATCACGGCCCCGGTGGGCGCCGAGGTGCGGGGATCCACTCGCGCGACGGCCCGGGGGAAGAGCCGGTCCTCCGCCATGGCGAAGAAGATCCGCGGCGCGGTCATCATGGAGCCGTTGAGCGTCCCGAAGGTGCTCACCGCGATGGCCGCCGAGACCAGGACGACGCCGGTCGGCCCGATCAGGAGCTGGGCCGCGTCCGCCGCCACCAGCTCCGCTCCTTTCATCTGCGTGATCGGGATCAGATACAGGTAGACCAGGTTCGCCGAGAGGTACAGCACCACCACGATGCCGGTCCCCAGAAGGAGCGCCCGCGGCAGGAATCGCTGGGGGTCTCGCACCTCGCCGCCCACGAACGAAAGATCGGCCCAGCCGTCGTAGGCCCAGAGGATGGAGACCATGGCGAGCAGGAAGGGCGACAGCGACACCGCCGCCCGCTGGGCGAACATGCCGGTGGGGTCCGCCCCCTCCGGCCGGCCCAGGGCGAACCCCAGGAGAATCAGGGCCGCCAGGGCGCCCACCTTGAACAGGGTGCTGAGATTCTGGACCAGGGCGCCCCGATGGATGCCGTAATAATTCACCGCCGCCACCAGCACGATGAACCCGGCGCCCAGCACCTGCTCGGCGCGGATCGGCTGGACCAGCGCGATCGCCCCGAGCGAGAAGCGCACATCGAGCAGGACCGCCATGGGGTCGAGGCCCGCCGTGCGCAGGGCGTAGGCCGACGCCGTGATCCCGATGGCCCCGTAGGCGCCCGGCCGGATCACCAGCAACTCGGCCCAGCCGAAGAGGAACGCCGGCAGCGGACCGAACGCTTCCCGGAGAAACACGTAGATGCCGCCGCTCCGCGGGAACGCCGCCGCCAGCTCGGCGTAGGTGAGAGCGCCGCAGAGCACCACGGCCCCGCCCACCACCCAGGCCAGGAAGTAGAGCGGCACGTCTCCGATGCGCTCGGCGATGCCGGCCGGAGTGCGGAAGATGCCCGACCCGATGGTCGAGCCGACCAGCACGGCCACGGCGCTCCACAGGCCCAGGCGGCGCGTGAGCCGCTCGCCCCAGCGGTCGGCGGGAGTAGTCATGGGGGACCAATATAGGAAACCGCCCGGCACCGCGGTTAGATTCCCCGCCTCATGACCGCATTCCGCCGCCTGGCCTGGACCGCCGCCGCCGCCACCTACCTGCTCATCGTATTCGGCGCCTGGGTGCGCATCACCGGCTCCGGGATGGGCTGTGGCGACGACTGGCCGCTCTGCAACGGCCACGTCCTACCGCCGTTCGACGACCTGGCCACCGTGATCGAGTGGGGGCACCGCCAGCTCGCCGCCCTGGTGTCGCTGCTGGTGTTCGCGGTGGCCGGGTACGCCTGGTGGTCGCGGCGGAACGCGGGAAGCGCGAAGCCGCAAGCGGTCGCCTACGCCGCCCTCGGGCTGCTCGTCGTGCAGGTCCTGCTCGGGGCGGTGACGGTGAAGCTCGAGCTGCCGCACTGGACCGTGGTGCTTCACCTCGCCACCGCCATGCTCCTCCTCGCCGCGCTCCTCGCGGCGGCTCTGGGTTGGAGGGGGGAACGCCCGGCGCCCGCGCCCCTGGGCGCCGTGGCGCTGGGTCTCGCGACCGTCCTCTTGGGCGGCATGACGGCCAAGCTGGGCGCCGCGAGCGCGTGCCTCGGTTTTCCCCTGTGCAACGGGCAGGTGATCCCGGAGGGGAATTACCTCCAGGCCATTCACTGGACGCACCGGCTCGTGGCCTACGGGCTGGCGGGGTACACCGTGGTGTGGGCCTGGCGCGACCGCCGGGCCGGCCCGCGCGTCGTGCTCGGGCTCCTCGCCCTCCAGGTGAGCGTGGCGGCCTGGATGGTGGTGAGCGGCTTGCCCCGCGGCCTCCAGGCCCTGCACGTCGCCGTGGGTACGGCGGTCTGGGCCGCGCTGGTAGTGACGGCCCTCGCGGGGCGGGGCGGGCGAGGGGCTCCGAGGTCAGACCCGTCCCCCCTCCCGCACCCCGCCTCCCGCTCGACTGACCAAGGGTGAGCAGTCCCGTCCCTTCACCCCGCGCGCTGGTCCAGCTGTGGCCCAGGATCCGGCCGCACCGGTGGGCCCTGACGCTCGCCACCGTCTGCCTCGTGGCGAGCGCGGTCATCAGCCTGGCCTTCCCCATGGTGGTGCGGCACCTGCTCGACGCCGCCTTCCAGCGGCGCGACGCCCTCCTCCTCAACCGGATCGCGCTGCTCCTGGGCGGCATGTTCGTGGTGCAGGCCGGGCTCAACTTCGCCCAGGCCTATCTCCTCTCGGCCACGGGCGAGCGGGTGGTGGCGCGCCTGCGGGAGGATCTCTTCGGCCACCTGCTGCTCCTCTCCCCCGGCTTCTTCGCCGACCGGCGCACCGGCGAGCTGACCAGCCGGCTCTCGGCCGACATCGGCACGCTCCAGGGGGTGGTGAGTCACCAGGTGTCCGAGCTGGCGCGGCAGGTATTGCTGCTGGTGGGGGGGGTCACCCTGCTCACGCTCACCCATCCCACGCTCACGGCCACGACGCTCGCCGTGGTCCCGGTGGTGGTGGGGACGGCCTGGTTCTTCGGCCGGCGCCTGCGGCGCATCAGTACCGGAGTCCAGGACAAGGTGGCCGAGGCCACGGCGATCGCCGAGGAGGCGTTCAGCCAGATCCGCACGGTCCAGAGCTTCGTTCGGGAGTCCCGGGAGGCCAGCCGTTACGGCGCCAAGATGCGCGAGGTGGTGCGCGCCGCGCTGCACCGCGCGGTGGTGCGGGGGATCTTCTTCGCGGCCATCACGCTCTCGACCTTCGGCGGGATCGCGGTGGTGTTGTGGCAGGGTGGGCGGCTGGTGCTGGGCGGGTCGCTGACCGCGGGGGCGCTGGTCTCGTTCCTGCTCTACACCATCACGGTGGCGGCGGCGGTGGGCACCCTGGCGGGGCTTTTCTCGAGCTATCAGGAGGCGGTGGGCGCGGCCCGGCGGGTGTTCGAGCTGCTGGCCACCGAGCCCACGGTGGCCGATCCCCCGGCGCCGCGGCCGCTGGTCCGGCCGGTCCGCGGCGAGGTGGTGCTGGAGCGGGTGAGCTTCCGCTACCACCCCGACGCGCCGCTCGCTCTGGAGGACGTGTCCCTGCGGCTCGCTCCGGGCGAGGTGGTGGCGCTGGTGGGCCCGTCCGGCGCGGGGAAGACGACGCTGGCGAATCTGATCCCGCGGTTTTGGGACGTCTCCGCCGGACGGATTTCCTTGGACGGTGTCGATATCAGGGACTTGAGGCTCGCCGACCTGCGCGGCGCCATCGGGATCGTACCGCAGGAGCCCGCGTTGTTCAGCGGAACGGTATTCGAGAACATCGCCTACGGGCGGGCGGGCGCTTCACCGGGCGAGGTCGCGGCGGCGGCGCGGGCGGCTCACGCCCACGAGTTCATCGAACGGCTGCCCCGGGGCTACGAGACTCTGGTCGGCGAGCGCGGCGTGAGGCTCTCAGGTGGCCAGCGCCAGCGGATCGCGATCGCGCGCGCCCTGCTCAAGGATCCCGCGGTACTGATCCTCGACGAGGCCACGTCGAGTCTCGACACGGAGAGCGAGCGGCTGATCGAGGAGGCGATGGAGCGCCTGCTGGTGGGCCGCACCACGCTGATCATCGCGCACCGGTTGTCCACGGTGCGGCGGGCCGACAGGCTGTGCGTGCTGGACCGGGGGCGGCTGGTGGAGGAGGGCACCCACGAGGCGCTGCTGGGGCGCGGGGGGCTCTACGCGCGGCTGTATCAGCGGCAATTTCGGGACGCGGAGGCGGCGGTGGAGGGGTGAGTCCTCAGAAGCGCAGCACTTCCTGCAAGGCTTCGCCGCCGAGGAGTTCCTGCCAGTTGGGCCGACTGGGTTCGCGCCGATCGTCGGTCCAGATGAGGGCGTAGTTCCCGAAGCGGGTCTGATCCAGAAAGACGTACTTGCGGGGTCGCTCCCGGCTGTACTTCCACACCTCGTAGGGATTAGTGGCCCCCGCCACCGGTCGACTGAGCACCTCGTCCGGCGGCCCGTACTTGATGAAGATCCGGCCGCGATCGGTGCGCCACCCGGGAATCTGGCCGGCGCCCCCTTCTCGGAAGCGCCGGTTGGCCTCGGCGATCCGCGTGTAAAACTCCTCCTGCGCCTCGTTGCGCGGCGTACCGGGCGTGGGATCGCGTTTGGCCCAGAACTGCCGGAGCCAGTGGCGTTTCCCCTCCACGGAGAGCGTGGGGTAGATCCCCTGCTCATCCGACGTCATGAGATACACCAGCGGGAGATAGACCGTGTCGAGCTGGGCCTCCGCCATGTTCTCGAACACATCCGCGGGGCGGGCGGCGGCCGCCACCGCCGCGCCGGTCTCGAACCCGGCCATCCGAAACTCCGCCTCGCGCCGCAGGGTGGAGTCCGCGGTGCGTACGACCAGCACCAGCCGGTAGCTACCCGGCGGGAGCCCGGCCAGGTTCAACAGGCCCCGCGTGACGCCGCCCTCGGGGGCCAGGGGGATCGGCTGCTCGGGGGTTCCGATCACGCGGGTGCCCGCGGCGGACTGCACCTCCGCCGCGACGGCCACCGTCTCCGGCCGCTCGCGGTAGATCTCGAGGTAGTAGGCCAGCTCGGGCTGCTGGGGCGTCAGGACCGGCCGCCCGGCGGCGTGCAGCAGGGTCGCTCCCTTCCGGATCTCGCCTGCCCGGGGAGCGGTGTCGGCCGGTGGTGCGGCGAGGCGAAGCCCGGCGGCCAGCAGCAGGTCCGAGGCGCCGGGGTGCGCCGCAAACGCCGTGACCGCGGCGCGCTCCCGAGCGATCCGGCCGGTGGCCGAATCGGTGACGGTCACCTCGACCGTGTAACGTCCCGGCGCGGCGGCGAAGGTGAAGTGGTCTCCCGCCGACCCGCCCCGCATGTCGAGTGCCGTGGCGGGCACGGTCTGCGTCCACGACTGCGACCACAGCTCGAGTCCCGAGGAATCCCGAACCGATACCGCCAGGCGATAGACGGCGTCCCCCCGCGCGCCCGGGGCCAAGGGGTCGAGGAGGGTGAAGGGGACTCGCAAAAAAGCGTCGAACAGCGTCTGCCCGCCGCGGTAGGACCGGACGACGTGCACGTCCAGGGGCGATGCGTCCTGACCCGAAAGCGGCGCACTCACGGCCCCCAGGGCCGTGAGTGCCGCCGCCACTGCCTTGGTCATCCGCTGGTCCGTGGGGCGCTTACCACCCCAGACTGAAGCTGAGGAAGTTGGTGCCGCCCAGCGGGCCCAGGTTTTTCCAGGCGTAGTCGAACCCCACCCGGAAGGTACCTCTGGCGTACTCGATGCCGCCGCCCAGCGCCAGGCCGTCGGAGGTGAAGCTACCGAGGCTCTCCTGGGTGACGAAGCCGGCGCCGTTCCCGGGGTCGAGATCGTTGTCGGGTTGCAGGGTATAGCTCCCGCGGGCCGCGAACGAGAACCCCGAGTTGCCGACATTGGTCAATCCCAGCTCTAGACCCGCGCCGGCGCCCGGCCGCGTGTTGTTGGGCTGGGTGAACTCCGAAAGCACGGTGACGCGGGTGTACCCCTGAGTGACCACGTCCAGGGCCACGCCGACCCGGAACATCACCGGCAATCCGAAGTCCTTGGTCTTGAGCCGGGCCTCCGCGGGCTCCTGGGGGATGTCCACCACCCCGAGGGGCGGCTCCCGCAGGACGGTGACGTCGAGCGCCGCTCCTCGGTGGGTGAGCGTGGTCCCCAGGTTCTGGATCACGAACGAGGCCCGGATGGGCCGTTCGCCCACGGTGGCGTGGAAGTTGGTGCCGAAGTCCACGGCGAACCCCTGGGCCGCGGTCTCGCCCAGCTCGTCGTTGATGAACTTCAGGGAGATGCCCGCCGAGAAGCGGTCGGAGAAGTTCTGCGCGTAGGTTCCCTGAAGGAACGTCTGGGCCACCGAATAGGTCCGGCCGTCGCCGTCGGGGTTCTCGATGGTGGTCACCGGCTGGTCGCTGAAGCCGAAGGTCCCGGCCGAGAACCCGATGGCCCGCTGTCCGCCCGCCATGGGGAAGGCGATCCCCAGCCAGCTGTACCGGGTGTCGGCCACGTAGGAGTAGGTGGAGACCATGAGCTGAGGGCGCGGCATGAGCGCCACGCCCCCCGGGTTGTAGTAGAGCGCGGTGACGTCGCTGGTGAGGGCCGAGAAGGCGCCACCCAGCGCCGTACCGCGGGCGCCGGCGCCGAGCAGCAGGAACTCCGCCGCGGTGGTGCCGTACGCGGTGTTGTCGGTCTCGATCACTTGCGCAGGCGCGGGGGCGGTGACCGCCGCCGTGAGCGCGAGGGCCGCGAGACCGCGAGTCAGGATGTTCGTCATGGCGCTTCCCCCTTACTGCGCGAAGTTGACCACGGTGAATCGGCCGACCTTGGTCCGGCCGTCCGGCGCCTCGACGTGGTAGAAGTACACGCCGGAGGCCACGAACTGCTCGTTGCGATTGCGCAGGTTCCAGGTGGCTTCACCGCCGCCCGCCGGGTCGTTGTGCGTGACGACCTGCACCAGAATGCCGCTCACCGAGTAGATCCGGATGATGGCTCGCGGGGGCAGGTTCACGAACTTCAGGACCTTGGTGTTCGCCGTCTGCTCGAGCGCGTTGGTCACGTAGTACGGATCCGGCACGGTGTGCACGTTCGCCAGGTCACCGGCCGCCGTGCTGTCCACCTGGTACTGCTGTTGCACCGAGATGCGGTAGGTCAGGCCCGGTGCGTACGACGGCCGCACGCTCCGCGGGGTGAAGGTGTATCCCGAGCAGTCGGTCATCAGGGGACCCAGCGCCGGCGTGCAGGTGGCGCTCATCGAGCCGGTCACGGCCCGCAGGCGCCACCGGGTGCCGGCCGCGGGGATCTGGCTCATCTCCATGAGGAACGCCTCGCCGTTGATCATCAAGGCGATCCCGTCCGCGTCCCGGGCGCCGTCCCAGTTGAAGTCCAGGGGCTGGAACTGCGCCTTCCGTTCGAGCTGGACGCAGGTGATGGCCCACCAGTCGGGGTAGCAGGTCGGCTGCGTGGCGTAGAGATGGTGGTAGCCGAGGGCCGCCGCCACGTCCGGGGACCCTGTGCCATCCTCGATCTCGACGGTGGCGACACCCGCCGCCTGGTAGGCGCGCAGATTGATGAAGCCCCACCCGGTGCCGCCGTTGGGTGCGAAGGGCAGCGTCGAGCGGTGGGTCGAGTCGCGCACGGTGATGCTGGAATCGGCATTCCAGGTCACGACGAAATCGGCGGGATACCACGCCGTCTGCGCGTACCCGTAGCCCCGCATGAAGAGGTTCACGGCTCCATTGGGGCCCGCGGCGTCCGCACTCGAGCCCCGGTCATTGACGCGATCCCGGTACGCGGCCGGTGCCCAGATGCGGCCCACCCCCGTCAGGCGGCCGGAGTTTTTCGACGAATCGGGGTAGGCGACGATGGTCGGATCGGGGGGCTCGTTGCCGCCGAAATCGAACCAGCGCGAGTGGGCGAGATAGCGGGACCCCTGGCCGCCCACGTTGAACCGACCCTCGGTGAGCGCGATGCCGATCGAGGTGTGCGCCACCGGGATCACCGCCGCCCCGAACGAGATCGGGAGGCGCGTGTCCTTGGTGAACCGCACGCCGAACAACCGGGCCCGGGCGGAATCGTACGGCACCAGCGCCTCGCCTGCCGCGCCGAAGTCGTAGGTGACCGCCGAGCTGGACGTGAAATCCGGCTCCGGCAGGTTGATCACCTTGGTCACCGAACTCCCGCCCGCGCTGATGGTCATGTAGATGTTGGGGTGAGCGCCGATCCCGCCGGTGAAGCCCGGCCCCACCGAGTCGATCCGGAGCGTGATGTCGCCCGACGGGAGCAGTTCCAGCCCGGCGATGATGGACATGGCCCCGTCATTGGCCGGGGGGATCACGCCCGTGAAGGTGCCGTTCGCCGCGTCAATGGTGGGCCAGGGGGCCGCCGGGTCGAGCGTGGCCCCATCGCTCCCGGTTACGGACTGCACCAGGACCGTGGAGCGGACCGTGGTCGCCGGCTTCCGCGGCGTCACCGCCTTGGTGATGCGCGGCGACTCGATGGACGACGGCCCCGACTTCAGCGAGTTCACGTCGAACGCCGTCACGGCATAGAAGTACCGGAAGGAGTTCCGCACGCCGCGGTCCACGTAGGCGAAGCCGACGCCCGTGTCCTCTAGCGGCCGGTAGCCGCTGTTCCCGCCGGTCACGGCGGTATCGGCCTTCAGGATGAGGACGCTGCCGTTGGCCAGCTCCACTCGGCCGCCCGCGGGAATCTGGACGATCTCGCCGACCAGCGGGTGATCCACCGACTCGCCGCCCGCGAAATCGACCGGGCAGTCATCGGTGATACCGAGCTCCGGCGCGCACTCGCTCAGCCCGTCGCCGTCGGCGTCCACCGCGTAGGCGAAGGCGCCCGTGTAATCCGTGATCACGGTGCCCGCGTAGTCGAACTGCGCGACCAGCTCGAGCTGCCCGCTGGTGCGGCCGCGGTAGATACGGTAGCCCTCGACGTCGTACTGCCGGAAATTCGGATCGTAGAGCGGCGAGGTCGGGTCCGACGCGATCGCGAAGAACGGATCGCCGCCCCCGGTCCTGACGGTCTCGGTCTCGGACGGCTGCCAGGTGACGGTCACCTGATTGTCGCCCGGCACCACGAAGAAGGTAGGCGGCTCCGGCGCGAAGGGGAGCAGGAAGCGGTTGTCGAATACGGCCTGGGCGACCAGCGCCTTGTCCAAGAGCGACCGCGGGACCGAGCGGACTTCGAACTGGTCGATCACGCCGTTGGGCCCGCCGCCGGGGGCGCCGCCCGTGTCCGCGTGCGAGAGCCACCCGGCACCCCGCTCCACCGTGCGCAGCGTGTCGGTGGCCGCCGCCAGCCCCGCGCCCGACGGCGGAATCCCGGGCTTCATGTCGCCGCCGATGAAGGGGAGGACTGCGGGCGTGGGCGCCGCGTGCACGTACGCCACCACGATGGTTTGCGCCTCGCCCGGGTTCAGCGTAAACGGCCCGGAGGACTGGTAGAACCGGGTGTCGGCGAAGTTCTGCGCCAGGAAGCAGTACCGGCGCGCCTGCTGCTGCCCGGGGAAGGTGCAGGGGTTGTCGCCCGCCGCCGTGCTCACGTTCCCGGAGAGATACCGCCACAGCTGGATCACACCCACCGGGTCCGGGAAGCCGGTCGCCGCGTTGAGCGTGTTGGAGAACATAGTGAGCCCGACTTCCTGACCCGCCACCACCGGGCTCTTCAGGTACTTGACGCCGATGAACCCCGGCGACGGGACGAACGGCGGGCCGAAGATATCAGCCGGGAAGGTCCAGGTGGGCTCGAGGAAGTCCGATTTGTAGGCCACGCCCATGTTGAAGGGCAGGATGGCCGTCGAGTAGTTATGCGATGCGTCCCCTACATCCGGGTCCATGGAGAACGCCGCGTAGAGGTTGGTGATCGCGTAGCCGTTATCGGGGATCTGGAGCCCGAACGCCGCCTCGTTCCGGTCCTGGAACTGGGCGCCGATCTGCGCGATCTCGCCTTGGATCTCGGCCGGAATGGTGGGGTTCTGGTACACCGCCGGGTTGCGGGCGGTGATGTTGTAGAAGGTGAAGACGAAGTAGATGATGTCTTCGTTGCCCGTGGGGTAGTTCCACGCCAAGCCCCGCTCCTCCACCAGGATGCCCATTGGATGGGTCCGCCCGGAGAGCAGCGCCGGGTTGCCGTCCCAGGCCCGCGTCCAGAGGTCCTGCTGGGAAATCGCCTGCCGCCCCACCAGCACGGAGTTGTAGATCGGGGTCGCGGCGTTCCGCACCACCGCCCCGTTCGGCCAGTTGGCCGCGTCGTTCGGGTCGAGCGAGTTGTAGACCAGGGTCACCGCGTCCCCCTGCACCTGGGTGCCGCGGGCGTCGAAGAAGTAGGCGCCCGTGGTGTCGCCCGCCCAGCTGAACCCGGCGTTGGGGTCGATGATGCCGGCGATCTGGAGGCCCGAGTTGAAGATGTACTGGTCGGGCGTGCCCTTGGGCCAGAAGCCGCCGCCCAGCACTGGCGAGTTCGTGGGGTCCACGCAGATCTCGCCCAGGTTGTTGATGCCGCAGAACACGCGGTTCACGTCCATGACCGCGTTGGTCACGGCGAACAGGTTCAGCGCCCGCCGGGTGCGGGGGCGCTCCGGCGCGGGCTCCGCCGCCAGCGCCTCCGCCGCCGTGCCGACCGCCGCCAGCGCCAGGAACGTCCGAACCGTGCGATTCAACCAGTGTGCACTCATAGCGTCCTGTCCTCGAGTATGGAGACGACGGGCGGCGCCGGGTCGCGCCCGGCACCGCCCCTTCGCCCGTGCCTAGAAGCTCAGCTCCAGACCGATCCGCATCCGCCGGCCGGGCCCGTACATCCCCAGCCCCTGCGGGCTGAAGAAGAGGTCGTAGTACGCCCCCAGCGCGCGCTGCTGCTCGGCCTGGCTGTACACGCCGTCACCGTCGCCGAAACGCGCCTCAGTCCGCTGGAGCATCACGCAGTTCACCGGATCGATCCAACCGGCGCAGTTCCCCAGCGTGATGGCGTTGCCCGGAAGGAGGGCGTTGTTGGCGGCCGCCTCGTTGCGAAGCGCCGTCAGCTCGGACGATTCCTGCGGATCGAGGATGGTGGCGCGGTGCGCCGGATTCACCACGTCCCCGGTCTCCGCGAACACGTTCTGCACGTTGCGGAAGTTGAAGAGGTTGCGCACGTCGGCGAACAGCGTCACATCGGCGTTGCGGACCCGGAACCCCTTGTTCACCCGCAGGTCGATGTTCTTGGTCCACGGCAGCCGGGACGAGTTGATGGGCTCGGCCTGGGTGGAGATCAGGCCGAAAGCGGTGCGCACCGCCAGCGTGGGCGTGCCCGCCACGTTGAGCCGGGTGTACGGGAGGCCGCTCTGCACCCGGGCCGTGAGGAAGGCGTCCACGTCCCGCAGAATCCGCCCCAGGGTCGTGCCCTGCCGCCAGTCGCTCGGCAGGGACAGCGCCACCGTGGCGTTCAGGTTGTGGGTGCGGTTGTCGTCGGTCGGCAGGATGGCCTGCGGCGGCGGCACCCGCGACTGCGTCACCTGCGAGATCTGCCGCGAGGTGGTGCGCAGATACGAGAAGGGGTCCGAGCCGGTGCTCTTGGCCACCTGGAAGGTGTAGGCCACGGATGCGTTCAGGTAGTTCCCCACCCGGCGGTCGAGCTTGATGTCCACGCCGCGGATGTTCCCGAAGTCGGCGTTGGTCAGCACGTTCACCAGCAGCGTGTCCCCGGGGTTCAGCGGGTCCTCGAACGGGAGGATGCGGTACGCCAGATCGGACACCTTGTCCTTGTTGTAGGCCGAAATGTCCAGCACCATGTCCTGGCTGAAGGCGTGCCGGATCCCGAACTCGAACAGGATCGTCTTCCCAAACGTCACGTCGCGTCCGAACGCGTCGTTCGTATTGGTGAACGACAGATCGTTGTTGATGCCCGACGCCAGGGTGTTGAAGTCCGGCGTCTGCACCTGGTGCGAGTACGAGAGCCGGAACCCCGTGTTCTCGGTCACCGGGAACGAGACCCGAACCCGCGGAGAGAGCGTGGTGTGGCTCTTCGACTCGTCGAACACCGCCGCCAGCGAACCTTCGTAGTCGTTGTTGTCCCACGCCGGGTGCGAGAAGATGCGGCCCGGGACCTTGGGGAAGAGCGCGTTGGCATCGAAGTAGTCGTACCGCAACCCGCCCTCGAGCACCACGTCACCCAGATCCAGCCGGTCGGCGGCGAAGACGCCGAACTTCACGGGGTCCACCACGTAGGCGTCCATGAAGCTCTGGCGCAGGAACCCCGAGGACCAGAACCGGAGATTGGTCTTGGACGCGTCGGCGCCCAGGGTGAAGCGGTGGTACCGGTTGGCCTGCCAGTCCACGATGAACCGGCCGGTGTAACGGGTCTCCCGGTACAGCGTGCCCCCGACGTCGAAGCCCTGCGTGAACCACCCACCGCCGGCCATCCCGTAGGGGTTCACGCGATGCGGCTGGGCGTTGCGCAGATCGTTGCGATCCAGCAGCGGCACCCGCAGCCCGGTGTTGGTCCGGATGTTCCGAATGATGTCCTCGTCAATCGGGAAGGGGAACGGGAAGTTGAACTTCATGGTCCCGAACTCCATCCCCAGCGCCTTTTCCCGAGAGTCCAGCTCGTAGTCGGGATCGAGCGGTCCCGAGATCTGGTTGTCCCGCTGCCAGGAGAGGTTCAGGTTCAGCGACAACGCCTGCTCGGTGGTCTTCGACACCTGGTGGAACCAGTTCAGCACCGCCAGGCGGCTCCAGTCGTGCCGCCCGCCGAAGAGCGCGGCGTTCGCCACCGCCGTGCCGGGCCAGCCGCGGCCCTGGGTACCGCTCGCGATGCCCGTCAGCCGAACCGATGACCCGGTGCCGTAGGTGTACTGCAGGTTTCCCTGAAGCTGCTGCTGGGAGCTCCAGTTCATGGGGAAGATCTGGCCCTCGCACTCCACGCCGTAGTTGTTCTTGATGGACTGGGCCAAGGGATTGGCGTCGGAACCGAACTTCCCGCACTCCCCGGTGGCTTGGACGAAGCGCGGAACCTCGACGCCCGCGACCGTCGTATCTACACCGTCGGCGATGAAGCTGGCCACGTTGTCGAGCCCACGGGGACCCGGCACCGGCTCGCCCCCGAAGATGGGAGCGAAGTCGGACCGCGCCCCCCGAGCCACGGCCGAGAAGAAGAACCGCAAGTTCTCGACCCCGGGCACCGGCCCGCCGATGTTACCCTCGAACCGGTTGAACCCGTGCCCCAGCGAGTTGCCGAACGGCTCGTCGCTCTCGTACGAGAGCGACCCCTCGAGCCGTTCGTGCCCCGCCCGCGTGGTGAACGACACCACGCCCGACTGCGCATCGGAGAACTCCACGCCCAGCGCGCCCGTGGTGACCGACGCCTCCTCGACGGCATTCGTCCCCAGGCTCACGCGCTGTCCCCCGGAGTTCGACGCCCGCACCGGCGCGCCGTCGATGTACACGTTGGCCTCGCCCGGACGCCCGCCGCGGATGGACACCCCCAGTGCCGAGCCGGACTCCACGACGCCGGGCGTGAGATTGATGACGTTGCGCACGTCGTCCACCGGCAGCCGGTCCACCAGCTCGCCGGTCACGATGGTCTTGGTGGCCACCTGGTCGCGCGGCACGATGGGATTGGCCGCCGCCTCGATGGTCACCCCGCCCAGCACCACGGCCGACGACTGCATCCGCACGTCCGCCGTCAGCGTCTGCCCGCCCAGCACCCGGAGCCCCCGCAGCTCCGTCGGGGCATAGCCGATGAACTGGGCCCGCAGCGTGTAGGTGCCCACCGGGACGTTGTTGATGAAGTAGTAGCCCTGGGCGTTGGTGATCGCCCCGAACGAGGTGCCCACCAGCAACACCTGGGCACCGGCGATCGGCACACCCGCCTGATCCGCCACCGTGCCTTCGATCTTCCCCGTCGTCTGCTGCGCCGCGAGCGCCGACGCGCCCAGCGCCACAACGACGACCGCGGCACCCCCGAGCGCCGCCAGGCGACCGAAGACGCCTCTCACACGATGCGTCATGGATGGTCCTCCAAAAACGTGGGAGCGATGGTGCGACCGAACAAGACAGGAACGCGCGGCACTTCACCTCCCTCAGATGTGGGCAGGATGAGCCAGCGGACGGCCCGCGCCAGCTGCGGGTGCCAGAAAAAGACCCGGGCACCCGCGGCCTGTCAAGACGACCGGCGCCGCACGGCGGGCCGAAGGACCGCCCCAAGACAACACCCCGCGCGAGCCTCGAGCGTCACACCAGCCAAAGTTCCGCCTGGGGCACGGCCGGCGTCACCTCCGGCGCCGTTTCATTTAGAAAAACGTTGATCTCACTCCGGATTCCAAACCGGGCCGGCAGATACACCCCGGGCTCCACCGAGAACCCCACCCCCGGCACCAGCGCCCGGTCGTCCGCGGTCTCGAAGTTGTCGAGATGCGGCCCCGATCCGTGGAGCTCCCGGTCGATCGAATGTCCCGTCCGGTGGACAAAGTGCTCCCCGTACCCCGCCGCCCGAATCGCCTCCCGGGCCGCGTCGTCCAGCTCGGCCCCCGTAACCGGCCGCTCGTGACGCCCGCTCCACCGCTCCCGCAGCCGCGCCACTACCGCGTCCCGCGCCCCCCGCACCACCCCCCACACCCGCCGCACCTCGGCGTCGGGCGAGCGGCCGGTGAACGCCATCCAGGTCTGATCGGCGAACACGGTCCCCGGGGCGGGGCCGGCCCA
>DATLXT010000180.1:0-4874 GCA_035575475.1 Gemmatimonadales bacterium
TCCCAGATCTTCTCGAACAGAGTCCGCGGCTTCATCGCGCGGCCGCCGCTCCGGTCCGGGCCGGTGCGCGTGCCGGCGGCGGGGTCGCCGCCGCGGCGGCGCGCCCCTCTTCGGTCCAGGGAATCATGGCCCGGAGCCGGGCGCCCACCTCCTCGATGGGATGGGTGGCGGCGGCGCGGCGCAGGTCCCGGAACCGCCGGAAGCCGGTCCGACCCTCGGCGATCCACTCCTTCGCGAAGCTGCCGTCCTGAATGTCCGCCAGGATCCGGCGCATCTCCTCCCGCACCGCCTCGCCCACGATCCGGGGACCCCGGGTGTAGTCGCCGTACTCGGCGGTGTCGCTGATGGACTGGCGCATGAACCGCATCCCGCCCCGGTACATCAGGTCCACGATCAGCTTCAGTTCGTGGAGGCACTCGAAGTAGGCGATCTCCGGCGCGTACCCCGCGGCGGTCAGGGTCTCGAAGCCGGCGCGGACCAGGGAGGTCATCCCGCCGCACAGCACCGCCTGCTCGCCGAAGAGGTCGGTCTCGGTTTCCTCGCGGAACGTGGTCTCCAGGACGCCCGCCCGGGTGCACCCGATGGCGGCGGCGTAGGCCAGGGCGTCCGCCAGAGCGTGGCCGCTGGCGTCGCGGTGGACGGCCACCAGCGCCGGCACGCCGCGCCCCGCCTGGAACTCGCTCCGCACCAGATGGCCCGGCGACTTGGGCGCGATCATGCCGACGTCCACCGACTCGGGCGGCGCGATCTCGCCGAAGTGCACGTTGAACCCGTGAGCCACGAGCAGGGTCCGACCCGGACCCAGCGCCGGGGCCACGCCCCGCTCGTAGACCTCGCGCGCCTGATGATCCGGGACCAGGAGCATCACCACCTCGGCCGCGGCGGCGGCATCGGCCACCGGCCGCACGTCGAGCCCCTCCCCCCGGGCACGGCGCCAGGACTCCCCCTCCGGCCGCAGACCCACCACCACCGGGACCCCGCTGTCGCGCAGGTTCAGGGCGTGGGCGTGTCCCTGGCTGCCGTAGCCGATGACCGCCACCACCCGCCCGCGCAGACGGGCGGGATCGGCGTCGGCGTCGTAAAACACGCGGCTTCCGGACGGACTCATGGCTTCCCCTCCTCGCTTGGCTCGTCGTCGGCCCGCGCCACCACGACCTCGCGCACTCCGACGATCTTGTGGAACTGCTGCGCCACCCGGTCCGCGGTGGCGGGGTCGGTCTCGAGCAGGAACGTGAGTCGGGACAGACCCGGCATTCCGCTCGGCTTCACCGCCAGGTCCCCGACCGGCAGGTGCCGCCGGCGCAGGACCCCCACCGCTCGGTTCAGCACCAGCAAGCCGTCTTCCAGCACCACCGACACTCGCATCACACCGCCGCCTCGATCGGTTCGGAGAGGGATCCGCCGGGCGGGATCATGGGAAAGACGTTGGCTTCCTGCTCGATCACGAACTCCACCAACGCCGGGCCCGGGGCCTCGTGGGCCCGGGCCAGCACGTCGGGCAGCGCCTCCGCCTCCGTCACCCGCCACCCGGGAATCCCGTACGCCTCGGCGAGCTTCACGTAGTCCGGGCTCAGGATCGGCGTGCAGGAGTAGCGCCGCTGGTGGAAGAACTGCTGCCACTGGCGCACCATGCCCAGGTAGCCGTTGTTGAACACGCCGAGCTTGACCGTGAGCCCCTCCTGCACCATGGTGGCGATCTCGGCCATGTTCATCTGGAACCCGCCGTCGCCGGAGAGCGCCCAGACGGTCTCCCGCGGGCGCGCCAGATGCACGCCCATCGCGGCCGGGACCGCGAACCCCATCGCCCCGAGGCCGCCCGAGGTGATGTGGGTGTTGGGCCGCCGGTAGGGGAAGAGCTTCGCGATCCACATCTGGTGCTGGCCCACGTCGGTCACGATGGTGCAGCGGCCACCGGCGGCGTCGTTCAGGGCGGCGAGTATCGCCTCCGGCGACACGCCGCCGCGATAACCCGGGCGCTGGGGGCGCACGTAACCCCGGATTTCCTCGAGCCACGCCCCGCAGTCCCGCGGCGCCACCGCGTCCACCAGCCGGGCCACCACGGCCCGGGCATCGCCCGCGATCCCCACCGCCACCCGCACGTTCTTGCCGATTTCCACGGGGTCGCGGTCGATGTGCACGATCCGGGCGCGGGGCGCGAAGGAAGCGGTGTTCCCGGTCACCCGGTCGTCGAATCGCATCCCGATGCCCACGATCAGGTCCGCGTGCTGGATGGCGCGGTTCACGTGCACCTCGCCGTGCATCCCCGGCATGCCGAGGTGCAACGGGTGCCCCTCGGGAAACGCGCTGATCCCGAGGAGGGTGGTGATGGTGGGGATGCCGGTCTTCTCCGCCAGCGCCCGCACCTCGCGATAGGCGCGGGCGAGGATGACGCCGTGGCCGATCATCAGGAGCGGGCGCCGGGCCGTCGCGATCAGCTCCGCCGCCCGCCGGACGCCGGCTTCGCCATCGGGGCCGAGCCCCTCGGGAGCGGCGGCCCGATCCCGGCGGGGCGCTCCGCTGAAGGCGGCCTTCTCGTTCTGCACGTCCTTGGGGATGTCGATCAGCACCGGCCCCGGGCGCCCGTCCAGCGCCAGCGCGAACGCCTCGGCCACGACGTCGGCCAGGTCGGCGGCGCGCTCGACCAGGTAGCTGTGCTTGGTGATCGGCAGCGTGATCCCCACGACGTCGGTCTCCTGGAACGCGTCCCGGCCGATCATGGCGCGCGGCACCTGGCCCGTGATCGCCACCACGGGGGAGCTGTCCATGTGGGCGGCGGCCAGCCCGGTGACCAGGTTGGTGGCGCCCGGCCCCGAGGTGGCCACACAGACGCCCACCCGCCCCGACGCCCGGGCGTACCCGTCCGCCGCGTGAGCCGCGGCCTGCTCGTGCCGCACCAGGATGTGCCGGAGCCCGGGGTGGTCGCCCAGGGCGTGATAGAACGGCATGATCGCCCCGCCCGGGTAGCCGAACACCACCTCGACGCCCTGGTCCAGCAGACTGCGGCAGAGGATCTGCGCGCCCGACAGGAGCTCGGTCATCAGACCCCCCAGAAGGAGGTGGCGTTGAGCGCTTGATCCTCCAGGCGGTCGGCGTAGCTCGCCTTGTTCAGGGCGTGCACCAGCGCCCGGGCGCCGGCCTCGACGATGTCGGTCGAGGCGCCGTGGCCCGAGAGCGACTTGCCCCCCACCCGCACCTGCACCAGCACCTGCCCCAGGCTGTCGCGCCCCGGCGTGACCGACTGGACGGTGAGACTCAGGACCTCGAGCGGCCGCTCGGTGATCGCCGCGATGGCGGAAAAGGCGGCGGCGATCGGCCCGTTGCCGCGCCCGGTGGCGGTCCGCTCCCCCGCCCAGGGGCCGGCCAGCCGCACCCGGGCGGTGGCGGCCACGGTGCCGCACGTCACTTCCAGGTGCGTGAGGCGGTACGCCTCCGGCGCGTCGTGGAATCGCTCGTGCAGCAGCGCCAGGAGGTCCTCGTCCAGGATCTCGCGCTTCTTGTCGGCGAGCGCGGTGAACTCGCGGTACAGGTGCTCCAGCGCGGGCTGGTCCAGTTCGTAGCCCAGCTGGCGGTAGCGCCGCTCCAGGGCGTGGCGTCCGGAGTGTTTGCCCAGGACCAGCATCGAACGGGGCACGCCCACCTCCTCGGGCCGGATGATTTCGTAGGTGAGCCCGTGCTGGAGCATGCCGTGCTGGTGAATGCCGGCCTCGTGAGCGAAGGCATTACGCCCCACCACCGCCTTGTTGGGCTGGGGGAAGACGCCGATCACATGAGAGAGCAGCTGGCTGGTGCGGTACAGCTCGCGAGCATTGACGCCGCAGCGGAACCCCACCGCCTGGGGACGCACCCGGCCCGCCACCACGATCTCCTCGAGCGCCGCGTTCCCGGCGCGCTCCCCGATGCCGTTCACCGTGCATTCCACCTGTCCGGCCCCCGCCTCGATGGCGGCGAGCGAGTTGGCCACGGCGAGGCCCAGATCGTCGTGGCAATGGGCGCTGAACACGATCCCGGCGCCGCCGGTACGCGCCCGCACCGCGCGAAACAGCGCGGCGTATTCCGGCGGGGTGGCATACCCCACCGTGTCCGGCAGGTTGATGGTCGTGGCACCCTCGGCGACCGCGGTCTCCACCACCTGGCAGAGAAAGTCGAGATCGGAGCGGGTGGCGTCTTCGGCCGAGAACTCCACGTCGTCGGTGTAGCGCCGGGCGCGCCGCACCGCCGCGCGCACGCGCTCCCGGCACGCCTCCCGCGAGATCTTGAGCTTGTAGCGCAGGTGCAGGTCGGAGGTGGCGATGAAGACGTGGAGCCGGGGCCGGGCGGCGGGCCGCAGCGCCTCGGCCGCGACGTCGATGTCGCGGTCGTGGCAGCGCGCCAGGGCGGCCACGATGGGGCGCCGGACCTCGCGGCTCACGCCCTGGACCGCCAGGGCGTCACCCTCGGAGGCGCTGGGGAAGCCGGCTTCGATCACGTCCACGCCCAGCGCGTCGAGCTGGCGAGCCAGCCGCAGCTTGCCCTCCGGGGTCATGGAGTTGCCGGGGGCCTGCTCCCCATCGCGCAGGGTGGTGTCGAAGATGATGACCTCTCTCTCCATGGCTCGAGCCTCCCGGGTGATGCCGACGACGGCGACAAAAAAGCCGCGGACCCAGTGGGGATCCGCGGCGGTGACTGCTTCGACGGTGTGGCTGGCTGCTTAGGTCGCTCTGGCACGCGCGTCGCCGATCCCCTCCCGAGCCGGCAGGCTCAGCAGGACGAGCAGGAGGACCAGCAGCAGCGCGAACTGTAGCACGGTATGAGTCGGGTTTCTCGGTCCGGAGACACTACGCCGTGCCCGGCGGGCTGTCAAGGATGCCGCGGGCGCCCCACACCCCCCCCGGGGG
>DATLXT010000181.1:0-2942 GCA_035575475.1 Gemmatimonadales bacterium
TTCGTGCAGATGCACCTGCTCCGGGGCCACCCCGTGGACCCGCCCCTCCGCCTCGCCGATCAGGCGAAAGGCCCGGATGGCGCGATCCTTCACCCACTCCGAGACCGGGGCGCGCTCCACCATCTCCACCAGCTCGCCCAGATGTCGGCCGTGCGGCTGCTCCGGGATGCGGAACTCGATCTGGCACGACTCCACGCCGGCGCGCCGGACGTTCCGTATCAATACCCCGACGCCGGGGAGCCCCAGCCGGGCCGGGAGGGCCTCGAGCCACGACCGCTCCAGGCCGAGTGCGACCAGGGCGCCCAGGGTCATGTCGCCGCTGATTCCCGCGGCCGGGTCGAGAATGGCGATGCGCATCGGCCCCAAGTTGCGAAATATAAACGGGTTAGGACCGATACAGCCAGCCGGCCCCGGTGTTGAACACGACCACCCGCTCGCCCCGGCTCAGGATGCCTGCCCGGCGCAGTACCACCGCCGCCGCCAGCGCGGCGCCCCCCTCGGGCGCCGCGTCGATCCCTTCCAGCGTCTGGAGGTCGCGGGCGGCCGCGGTGAGCGCGTCGTCGGTCACGGCCAGGGCCCCGCCCCCGCTTTCACGCAGCGCCTGGAGGATCAGGCGATCGCCCAACGGGGCGGGCACCCGAAGGCCCGCCGCCACGGTGCGGGGCTCGGGCCAGGGACGGCACCGCTCGGCACCGGTCCGGAACGCCTCGACCACCGGCGCGCACCCGGCCGACTGCACGCCGTACATCCGCGGCGGGCGAGCCCCGGTGAGCCAGCCGGCGTCGGCCAGCTCGCGGAACGCCTTCCACATACCGATGAGCCCGGTGCCGCCGCCCGTCGGATAGACCACGGCATCCGGCAGCGCCCAGCCGAGCTGTTCGGCCAGCTCGAGCCCCAGGGTCTTCTTCCCCTCGATGCGGTAGGGCTCGCGCAGGGTGGAGACGTCCACCGCGCCGGTGTCGGCGGCATGGGCCCGAGCGGCCCGGCCGCAGTCACCGATATGTCCGTCCACCAGGACCAGCTCGGCCCCGAAGGTGGTGATCTGCGCCAGAATGGGAGCCGGCGTGGCACGCGGGGCGAACACCCGCGCCCCGACGCCGGCGCGCGCCGCGTAGGCGGCCAGGGCCACGCCGGCATTGCCGGCAGTGGGAATCACGAAGGCCCGGGCCCCCGCCCCGACCGCCCGGGTGAGGGCGGCAGCGAGGCCACGGGCCTTGAAGGAGCCCGTGGGGTTCGAGCTCTCGTCCTTGATCAGGAGCTCTCCGAAGCCGTGCCGGGCCCCGAGCCGCCGAGCCTCGAGCAGCGGGGTACCGCCTTCCCCCAGCGTGATCGGCTCCTCCCCCGCGGCGAGCGGGAGCCATTCGCGGTAGCGCCACATGGTCCATGGGCGACCGGGGAGGACTGCCTTTCCCTGGGAGGCCGGCGGTGTCGGGTATCGGACCAGGTACGGCGCCCCGCACGCCTCGCAGACGCCGGGGAGGCCCTCGGCCGGGCGCGTCGCCGCGCAGGCCGAGCATTCGAGGAACCAGGGAGGGGTCACCCTAGGCGCGGCTCTTCAGCCGCTCGAGGACGCGTTCGGCCAGGGTGTGCGAGAATCCCGGCAGCGCCGCGATCTCGGCCGCTGTCGCCGTGCGCACCCCGGCCAGTGATCCGAACCGCTCCAAGAGCACTCGCCGGCGGTTGGGGCCGATGCCCGGGATGAGCAGGAGCTCGGAAGTGATGGTGCGGCGGGCCCGACGCTTCCGGCTGTAGCTCACGGCGAAGCGGTGGGCCTCGTCGCGGGCCCGCTGGAGTAGCCGGAGCGACGGGCTGCGGCGCGACAGCCGCAAGGGCGCGGGTTGACCGGGCAGGAAGATTTCCTCCTCGCGCTTGGCCAGGCTCACGATGGGGAGATCCGTCATCCCCAGGGCCCGGGCCGCCTCGAGCGCCGCGGCCAGCTGGCCCTTGCCCCCGTCAACCACCATCAGGTCGGGCAGCGGTTTCTGCTCGTCGCGCCGCCGGGTGAGAAACCGCGTGACCACCTCGTGCAACGCGGCGTAGTCGTCCTGCCGGCCCTCGGGACGCTTGATGCGATAGCGCCGGTACTCCGCCTTCTTCGGGCGACCCGCCTCGAACCACACCAGCGATCCCACCGTGTCGCGCCCCTGATTGGTGGAGATGTCGAGGCAGACGAGTGACCGCGGTACCGCCGCGAGGCCGAGGTCTCGCCCCAGGGCGAACACCGGATCGGCCGCCCGCTCCTCGATGTCGAACGACTCGATCATGAGGCTGTCCAGCAGGTGGCGGGCGTTCTGGTCGGCCAGCTCGACCAGCCGGGCGTTGGTCCCCCGCTGGGGGACGTGCCACTCCACGCCGGGGGCCAGCTCCTCGAGGGCGGCGAGATCGTCGGGGGCGAAGGGCAAGAGGACCCTGCGGGCCCGCTGGTCGAGGGGCAGGTAGTAGCGCACCAGGAACGCGGAGAGCACCGCCTCCTCCCGTTCGTGCTCGACCCGCTCCAGGAACCGGTGCTCTCTCGCCACCAGACGTCCGTCCCGGACCCGGAGCACCACCCCGCAGGCGTCGTCGCCGTCGCGGGCGAACCCCACGGCGTCGGCGTCGCCGCCCCCCACGGTTTCGATCGGCTGGGGTTGCTCGACCTGGTCCAGCCACTTGAGGGCGTCCCGAAGCTGGGCCGCCCGTTCGAAGTCCAGCCGCCCGCTGGCCTCGAGCATCCGCTCGCGCAGCCGCGCCCGCACCTCGGCCGTCCGCCCCTCCAGGAACAGAACGACGTCGTCGATCATCCGCCGATAGTCTGCCTGCGACTGGAGTCCCACACAGGGCGCGCGGCAGCGCTCGATGTGGTAATCGAGGCAGGGCCGGTCGGGCGCCTCACGAGGCAGGTCCCAGTGGCACGACCGCACGGTGAAGATGCGGCGGATGATCTTGAGCGTCTGGCGCAGGGT
>DATLXT010000182.1:0-5607 GCA_035575475.1 Gemmatimonadales bacterium
GCGGGGGGCGAAAACGGTGACCCAAAGGAGGACGGCGTGCGGCGGCTGATCACGACCATGGCCGCGGTGGCGGCGCTCGGGGCGCCGCTCGGCGCCCAGCGCGCCCATCAGTTCGAAATCGGGGCCTTCGGTTCCTACACCCGGTACGACCGCGCCTTTCAGCTCGAGAATCAGGTCGGGTTCGGCGGCCGGCTGGGGTACTTCTTCGGGAACATCGTCGGGATCGAGGTGGACGCCGGCTCCCAGCGCCCCGGCCAAACCTCGGGCGCGGACGCGGACCTGCTGCACGGCAGCGCCAGCCTGACCCTGAACTTCGCCGCGGGTGAGCGGCACCTGTTCTACCTCCTGGGCGGCTACAGCCGGCTCGACTTCGAGCCCCGGGCCCCGTTCCGCTTCACCGACAACGCGGTGCACGGCGCGGTGGGAGACCGCGTGTTCCTGGGGTCGCGGGCGGCGCTGCGCGCCGAGGTGCGCGCCATCTACGCGCCCTCGACCCGCGCCCCGTTCGGAGCAAGCTGGGCGGGGCACATCGTGGGGTCGCTGGGCCTGTCGCTCTTCGCCGGCGGCGGCCCCGTCGTGGACACCGATCGGGACGGGATCGCCGACCGGCGCGACGCCTGTCCCGCGACCCCCGCGGGCGCGGTGGTGGACCCGCAGGGATGCCCGGCCGATTCGGACGGCGACCAGGTGTTCAACGGGCTCGACGCCTGTCCCAACACCCCCGCGGGCGTCACGGTGGACCGCACGGGGTGCCCGGTGGACAGCGATCGCGACGGCGTGGCCGACGGGCCGGACCAGTGCCCGGGCACTCCGGCGGGCGCGCAGGTGGACGGGCAGGGATGCCCGCTCGACGAAGACGGCGACAGCGTCCCGGACGGCCCCGACGCGTGCCCGGCCACGCCCCGCGGCGCCCAGGTGGACGCGCGGGGCTGCCCGCTCGACGCCGATGGCGACCGGGTCTACGACGGCCTGGACCGGTGCCCCAACACCCAGGCGGGCCTCGAGGTGGACGCGGTCGGCTGTCCGCTGTCCAAGGACGGCGACTCGGACGGGGTGGACGACACCAAGGACCGCTGCCCCAACACCGCCCCCGACACCCGGGTGGACGCGCAGGGTTGCCCCATCCTCTTTACCGAGGCGCGCACCCCGGTGGTGCTGCGGGGCGTGACCTTCGAGACCGGCCGCTCGGCGCTCCGGCCCGAGTCCTACGCGGTGCTGGACGAGGTCGCGGCCTCGCTGGTGGCGAACCCCGAGATCCGCATCGAGATCGCGGGCCATACCGACAATACGGGCTCGGAGGCGGCCAACCGGCGCCTGTCGCAGGCACGGGCCGACGCCGTGCGGGCCTATCTCGCGAGCAAGGGCGTGGTACCGGACCGCATGGTGGCCCGGGGGTACGGCGAGGGGTCGCCCGTGGCGACCAACGCCACGCCGGAAGGACGGGCGATGAACCGGAGGGTGGAGCTCCGGCAGATCCCGTGAGGCGTGCGCCGCGAGCGGTGCACGGTGTCGAAAGGAGTGATCTTGTGCGCGGGGTGAAGATCGCTGCGCTGCTCTGGGCCGCCGTGGGGTCGCTGGCCGCTCAGGGGCGGGCCCGGCAGTTCGAGTTCGGCGCGTTCGGCGCGTACACCCGCTACGACGACGCCTTCGGCCTCGACGACGTATTCGGGGGCGGCGCGCGGTTCGGGTACTTCTTCACCGATCAGCTGGGTCTCGAGGTGGACGTGCTGTTCCAGTCCCAGCAGCGCATCGCCGGCACCTCCACCCGCTTCGAACCGCTGATCGGAGGCGGCAGTCTCCTCTTCAACCTGCCCGTGGGGAACGTGAGCACGCTCTACGCCCTGGGCGGGTACTCTCGCCTCGACTTCGGCACCACCGACCCCTACCGGTTCACCGACGGCGGCATCCACGGCGGCGCCGGCGTTCGGGTGTCGCTGAGCCAGCGCGCCGCCCTGCGGTTCGAGGCCCGCTACCTCTACACGCCGGAGACCCGGGGCGCCTTCGGGCGGAAGTCGGCATCGCACCTCGTGGGGTCCCTCGGGTTCTCGGTCTTCCATTCCGAAGCGCGGCCCCGGCCCGCCCCGACTCCCGCGCCGCCCCTTCCGACACCGGCGGCCCCGGCCCCGGCCGCCCCGGAGCCCGTACCGGAGCGGGACAGCGACTCGGACGGCGTGCTCGACGGCCCGGACCGCTGCCCCGATACGCCGCTGGGCGCGACGGTGGACCCGAGCGGCTGCCCGATGGACGGGGACGGCGACGCCGTGTTCGACGGGATCGACCGGTGCCCCGACACCCCCCGCGGCGCCGTGGTGGACGCGCGCGGCTGCCCCACCGATTCGGACGGTGACCGGGTGTACGACGGCATTGACCAGTGTCCCAACACGCCGCCCGGCGCCGCGGTGGACGCCCGGGGGTGCACCGCCGAGGTGGTCCAGGCCGCGCCCGACCCGGACACCGACAAGGACGGGGTACTGAACGAGACCGATCGCTGCCCCAACACCCCGCCCGGCTCGACGGTGGACCAGTTCGGCTGCATCGTGCTCTTCCGAGAGGAGCCGGGCGAGCGAGCCACCCCGCTCGTGCTCCAGGGCGTGAACTTCGCCACCGGGCGTTCGATCATCATGCGCGAATCCTACCCGATCCTGGACGCGGTGGCGGCGTCCCTCGTCGCCAACCCGGACGTGCGGATCGAGATCGCGGGGCACACCGACAACACCGGCTCCGAGACGCTCAACCTGCGGCTCTCCCAGGCCCGCGCCGCGGCGGTGCGACACTACCTGGCCACCAAGGGTGTGGCGGTGGCGCGCATGGTGGCTCGCGGCTACGGCGAGTCCGAGCCGGTGGCCGACAACTCGACGCCCGAGGGGCGGGCGCGGAACCGGAGGGTGGAACTGAGACGAATCAACTAATTTTCCCTCCCCGAAACCGACGGTGAGCTCCCTCATGACCGCCAGATTCCTCGCGCTCGCCCTGGCGAGCCTGTGGCTCGTTCCCCGGCCCCTCGGGGCTCAGCAGGCCGCCCCCGCCCCCCGCCCGCCGCTCCGCCCCTGGCAGGCAACGGACTACTACCAGCTGGTCTTCGTCTCGGAGCCGACGCTCGACCCGGCGGGCCGGCGCATCGCGTTCACCGTGACCACCGTGGTCGAGGACAAGGACCGGCGGCACTCGGAAGTGTGGATGGTGCCGGCGGACGGTTCCGGCGAAGCGTTCCGCTACACCAGCCCGGTGACCGAGGCCTCGCGCCCCACCTGGTCGCCGGACGGCACCCTGCTGGCGTTCACCAGCCGGCGCGAAGGTTCGGAGGATGACGTCTGGTTCCTCCGGACCGGCGCGCCGGGGGGCGAGGCGTTCCAGATCGAGGGCGTGAAGGCCCTCCCGGTCTTCTCCCCCGACGGGCGGCAGCTGCTCTTTGCCTGGCGGGGCGAGGAGCCCGACAGCGTGAAGAACCAGCCGTGGCGGAATCGGGTCTCGCCGGCCGCCGTCACGCGGGGGCCCGACCCCAAGCGGTTCGACGGGCGGGTCTACACCACTCTCCCCTTCAAAGCCGACGAACGCGGCTACCTTCCGCCCCGCGAGACCCGGCGGCCCTCGCATCTCTACGTGGTGCCCCGCTCGGGCGGCGAGCCCAGGGCGCTCACCTCGGGGGAGCTGAGCCAGAGCGATCCCGCCTGGTCGCCGGACGGCCGGCGGATCGTGTTCGTCCAGGACTCGACCGAGAACGACGAACTACGGCCGCAACCGCGGCCTCAACTCTACCTGCTGACCCTGGCCGACGGCACCGTGCGCCGCATCGAGACCGGCTACGTCCAGAACGGCAGCCCCGCCTGGTCCCCCGACGGCCGGTGGATCGCCTTCGAGTGCTCGCGGGGCCGCGGCGAAGAGAACGACCTGTGCGTCGTGCCGCCTGACGGCGGCCCAGCCCGGAACCTCACGCCCGATTGGGACCTCGACCCGGGCGCCCCCTGGTGGTCGCCCGACGGCCGGACCCTCTACTTCTCCGCGCGCACCCGGGGGAACGCTCATCTCTTCGCGGTGCCTTCGGCGGGCGGCGCGGTTCGCCAGCTGACCCGGGGCGAGCGCCAGCTCGCCGGGTTCACCATGAGCCGGGACGGCCGTCTCGTCGCCTACACCGCGAGCGACGTCACCCACCCGGCGGAGCTCCACATCGCGCCCCTCGCGGCACGGGGAGCCGGCCTCGAGCGGCGCCTCACCGCCTTCAACGACTCCCTGCTCGCCCGGGTGGCCCTGATTCCGGCCGACACGTTCTGGTACGAGAGCGTGGGCGGGTGGCGCATCCAGGCGTGGCTCATGCGGCCCCACGGCTACCGACCCGGCAGGAAGTACCCGTTGGTGCTCTCGATCCATGGCGGCCCTCACTCCGACTACGGCAACGTGTTCTTCCCCGAGTTCCAGATGCTGGCGGGCCAGGGGTACTGGATGCTGTTCACCAACCCGCGCGGGTCGAGCGGGTACGGCCACGCCTTCACCTACGCCACCCGGGGCCGCTGGGGAATGGAGGACTACCAGGACCTGATGAAGGCCGTGGACGCGGTGATCGCGCGGGGCGAGGTGGACACCACGCGGATGGCGGTGCTGGGCGGCTCCTACGGCGGCTTCATGACCAACTGGATCGTGGGGCACACCGACCGGTTCCGGGTGGCTCAGACCGACCGTTCGATCTACAACTGGTACTCCTGGTACGGCTCCTCGGACGCCCAGGGGCTGACCGAGTACGAGTTCTACGGCGCTCCCTGGGAGAACGACTCGCTCTACCGCGCGCTGTCACCCATGAGCTACGCCGCCCGGATCAAGACGCCGATGTTGATCGTCCACTCGGAGGACGATTTCCGGACCCCCATCACGGACGCGGAGCAGCTGTTCGTGATGCTGCGCAAGCGGGGGATTCCGGCCGAGTTCGTGCGCTATCCCCGCTCCTACCACGGGCTCTCGCGCACCGGGCCGCCCTGGCTGCTGGTGGACCGGCTGGAGCGCATCCGGACCTGGTTCGCCCACTGGCTGGGGACCGGGGACGCGCCCCCTGCGGCGGGGGAGGCGGCGGGGGCGACGCGCTAGCATGAGCGGGGCGGCGCCGCCCTCCGCGATCCCCGGGCTGAAGCCCGGGCTCGGCAGGGCCGGCCTGTGTCTCGGCCTGGGCCTCGCTCTGGCCGCCCCTCTTTGGGCCCAGACCCCGCGCCGCCGGGCGCCCGCCCGCCAGGCGCCCGCCCTCCCGGCGCCGCGCGCGGTGCTGGGCTTCGAGCCGGGGGAAGACGGGAAGCTCGCCGAGTGGCCGACGCTCCTGCGGTACTACCAGGCGCTGGCCCGGACCAGCGACCGGGTGCAGTACCGCGAGCTGGGCAAGACCACCCTGGGCCAGCCGTTCGTGGCGCTCGTGATCTCGAGCCCGCGGAATCTGGCCCGGCTCGACCGGTACCGGGCCCTCAACGCCCGGTTGGCGGACCCCCGCACCATCCGCACCGCGGCCGAGGCGAGGAGTCTCATCCGGGACGGCCGGACCGTCGTGCTGATCACGTCCGGCATCCATTCCACCGAGGTCGGGGGCCACCTGACCCCGGCGGTGCTGGCGCACCGGCTCGCCACTGACACCAC
>DATLXT010000183.1:0-7205 GCA_035575475.1 Gemmatimonadales bacterium
GCGGGCGTGCCCCTGCCGGTGGATCGCCTGAGCCTCGCCGTGGCCCCGGGCGACGACGGGGCCGCCGACCAGTGGCTCACCCTGGCCATCGGCGGCGCCACGGCGGGCCCCGACCTGGTTCGGGCCCGCCAGATCTTCAGCGCCCGGCGGGTGCGGCTCCGGCTCGACCTCGGCGTCGGGCGAGCCGAGGCCACGGTGTGGACCTGCGATCTGTCGCCGGATTACGTGCGGATCAACGCCGATTACACGTCGTGACTAGCGCCGGACCAGCGCGTCCCGGGCCGCGGTCAGGTAGCTCGCCGCTCGCACCCCCTCGGCCCCGATAGCCCCGGCGAAGGCCGCGAGCGCCGCTTCCGCCCGCTGGGCGTAGCGGCGCTCGCCCGTGACGTCCGCCAGGCGCAGGAGCACTCGCGCCGCCCAGGCGTTGGCCCCGGGCAGGAGATCGTCCAGCACCTGTTTGGTGCGGTCGGCCAGGGCCGGGGCGGCGGGGTCGGGGTGGACCGAATCGAAGTATCCTCCCTCGGGATCGGCGAAATCCCGCTCCAACACCGCCGCCAGGTCGACGGCGACGGCGAGATAGCGGTCGTCCCCGAACGCCTCATAGGCCGCCAGGCAGGCGGCCGCGACCTGCACCTGGTCTTGCAACAACCCCGCGATCGAACCCACCACCGCGTGCCGCACGCCCTGCCCGGGTGCGTACACGCGGTCCAGCAATCCGTCCAGGGCGCGCCGGGCCGTGCCGGCGGCGGCCGTGTCGCCCAGCGCCAGCCCCCCTTCGATCACCGCCGCCACGACGTAGGCGTCGCGATCCGCAAACACCGGGCGCTCGGGGGGCGGAACCTCGAGCCGGAGGGCCAGGGCGCGCAGAAGCGGTGCCGCCCGCCGCCGCAGTTCGGGATCGGCCGTGAGGACCCAGGCCGCGGCGAGGTTGCGAAGCAGGAGCGCCCGTGCCAGCTCGGGCGAGAGTTCCATCTCTCCCCCCGGGCCTCGGGCGTCCAGCGAGTCCACCACCACGGCGAGCGCGGCCCGGGCGATCCGGAGCGCCGCGGTGTCGCCGAACCGTCCGAACTCGCTCAGGAGAAGAGCCACACTCTGGCCGTAGGGGAACGTCCACAGGGCCTCGGGCGCCCGCGTCGCCGCTTCCACCGCCCGGGCCAGTTCCGCGACCTGCGCATCCACCAGCTCCGGCCGCACCACGCCGTGCGAGGCCGCGGTCTTCACCACCGCGAGCTGGCGCACCAGCGCCGCCTGACGCCGGATGATCTCCCGCTGCTCGCGGTAGCTCCGGGCCACTTCCGGCAGGACCTGACGCAACCCGCGCCCGGTGATCGGATCGTCCGACGGGAAGTAGGTCCCCCCGAAGAAGGGCGAGCCGTCGGGGGTGAGAAAGATGGTGACCGGATAACCCCGCAGGCCGGCCAGCGTCTGGAGGGCGGCCTGGTAGCGGCGGGCGATGTCCGGCCGCTCGTCGCGATCCACCCGCACCGGCACGAAGAGCGAATCGATCAGCGCTCCCACGGCAGGGTCGGCATACGACTCCCGGTCCATCCGCACGCACCAGCCGCAGTCGTCGGCCCCGATATAGAGGAGGATCGGGCGGTCGAGCCGCGCCGCCAAGGCGAACGCCTCCCGGCCCCAGGGTTGCCACCCCACCGGGTGGCGCGCGGCGCGCGACAAGTATGCGGTGGCCGAGTGCGCCATCCGGTTGGTAAGCGGGCCCCGCTCCGCCAGGCACGAGACCAGGAGCGCCGCCAGGGAGAACGCCAGACACTGCCGCACGGCGCGTGGAGATACCCTCGGCGCCTCCCCCCCGTTCCCGGTCATCGAGGAAACCCAACGGGTCCCGGCCGCGAGCCGCGCTCGACCCGGCCGGGGCGCTTCACGCTCGTGTCGAGCTGATTAGGTTGGTTTGCATGACTACCGTGACCATCACCCCGAAGCCCAACGGTCCCCTCATTGTGGAGGGGCCGTGCCGGGTGGTCGCCCCCGACGGGAGCGAAATCCTGGTACCCCCCCGGAAGGACGGCAAACCCGCGCAAGTGATTGTCCTGTGCCGCTGTGGCGGCTCGGCCAACAAGCCCTTCTGTGACGGGACTCACAAGCGCATCGGGTTTTCGGACGCGCCCCCGGCGGCTTCGGCTCCCACGATTTGAGGCCGGGGTGTTATGTTGTGACCCGACTTTGGGCGGCCCCCGCCGTCCCGCTACCCAGGTCCCTGCCCCCAACGGAGGAGCGACATGGCGAAGGGTGGAAAGGCCCCGATGGCCGCTGACGAGGGCTACTGCGTGAAATGCAAGGCCAAGCGGCAAATCGCCCAGGCCAAGGAGGTCAAGATGGCCAACGGCCGCCCGGCCCTGAAGGGCGTCTGCCCGGTGTGCGGCACCGGGATGTTCAAGATCCTGCCGCCGAAGTAGTCGCGCCACCTGGGTTCGGGCTTCGGCGAGGTCCCCGGCCGTCTCGGGGACCTTTGGTCTCACCGCCCGACCACCCGGCTTCCATCTCCCTGATACGCGTACCGAAAGGTGACGCAGGCCGTCCCCACCGCCCGGCAGTAGTAGTTCAGGATCTCGAACTTGGCGTAGCGCCCCCGGGCGGTGCGGACGGCGTACACGTGCCGCCGGGAGCGCAGCAGGTGAGTCAGGTAGTTGTAGTCGTACCACTTTCCCACCGCCGGGTGGGAGGTGTCGGCCGCCGTTCCGAGCACCAGGTAGCCCGAGTCGGGCACTTCGATGATGGCGTCGAACGGCACCGGCCCCAGGTCGAGGATGCCCACGCCTTCCCCCCCGATCACGTGCGTGCGCCGGAAGGCGAGGTCCCAGCTCCCCGAGTCCACCACCGCGTTGCGCGAGAAGTCGAACCGCCGCCAGCGGTCAGGGGCGCTGGCGTCCAGCGTGTACTCGAGGGGCCCCAGCAGCGAGTCGCCGACTGGCGCCGGCGCCGGCGTGGTGGGCGTGTAGGGAGGGAACTCGGGCGTGGCCAGCGAGCCGATGACAAGGGCGCCCATCAGCAACACGAACGCGACGCCCAGCACCACAACCAGCACCGGCGGCCGGGCCAGCCCCTGCCGCCATACGGCCACACGGCTCCACGCCATTACGGCTCGTTCATGAACGGATAGGTGAACTCCCTCGGCGGGACGAAGGTCTCCTTGATGGTGCGGGCCGACACCCAGCGGATGAGGTTGAGCATGGAGCCGGCCTTGTCGTTGGTGCCGCTGGCGCGCGAGCCGCCGAAGGGCTGCTGCCCCACCACCGCGCCCGTGGGCTTGTCGTTGATGTAGAAGTTCCCGGCGGCGTAGCGGAGCGCCAGCAGCGCCTGCTCCACCGCCGCGCGGTCCTCCGCGAACACCGCGCCGGTGAGCGCGTAGGGCGACGTCCGGTCCACCAGCGCCAGCGTCTCGGTCCACCGCGCTTCGGGGTACACGTACACCGAGAGTACCGGCCCGAAGATCTCCTCGCACATGGTGCGGTAGCCGGGGTCCTCGGTCCGGAGCAGGGTGGGCTGGATGAACCAGCCCTCGGCGTCGTTCCACTCGCCGCCGAAGAGCACCTCCACGCCCGGATCGGCCTTGGCGGCCGCGATGTACCCGGTGATCTTCTCGAACGCCTTCCGGTCGATCACGGCGCCCATGAAGTTCCGGAAGTCGGCGGGGTCGCCCACGGTCACCCGCTGGAGCATGCTCACCACCCGGTCCCGTACCGCCGGCCAGAGCGCGTCGGGGACGTAGGCCCGGGAGGCGGCGCTGCACTTTTGACCCTGGTACTCGTAGGCCCCGCGCACCATCGCCGTGGCCAGGGCATCGACGTCCGCGCTGGCATGCGCCACGATGAAGTCCTTCCCCCCCGTCTCCCCCACCAGCCGCGGATAGTCGGCGTAGTTCGCGAGATTCGCCGCCACAGCCCGCCACAGCGCCTGGAAGACCTCGGTCGAACCGGTGAAGTGAATGCCGCCCAGGTGGCGGTCGGCCAGGACCACGCGGGTCACCTCCGCCGCGGGCCCGGGGACGAAATTGACCACGCCGGGCGGCAGCCCGGCCTCCTCCAGGATCTTCAGGATGAAGTAGTTCGAGTAGGCCGCCGCGGCGGCGGGCTTCCACACCACGGTCGTGCCCATCAGCGCGGGCGCGGTGGGCAGGTTCCCGCCGATGGAGGTGAAGTTGAACGGCGTCACCGCGTACACGAAGCCCTCCAGCGGCCGGTACTCCACCCTGTTCCAGACGCCGGGGACGGAAAGGGGCTGGTCGGCGTAGAGGCGCTCGGCGTAATGCACGTTGAAGCGCCAGAAGTCCACCAGCTCGCAGGCCGAGTCAATCTCGGCCTGGTGCGCGGTCTTCGACTGACCCAGCATGGTGGCCGCATTGGCCAGCGCGCGGTGCTTGCCGGCCAGCAGCTCGGCCGCCTTCAGGAACACCGTCGCCCGGCGCTCGAAGCTCCACCCGGACCATTCGCGCCAGGCCGCCCGCGCGGCGGCGATCGCCTGCTCCACCTCCTGAGGGCCGGCCTGGTGCACCCGGGCCAGCACGTGGCCGTGGCAGTGGGGCATCACCGCGTCCGCGGTCCGACCGGTTCGCACTTCCCGGCCCCCGATCACCAGCGGGATCTCGATCTCGCGGGAGGAAAGGTCCTTCAACACTCGCTTGAGCTGGTCGCGCTCCGGCGTGCCGGGAGCGTAGGACAGCACCGGTTCGTTCACCGGCGCGGGAACTTTCGGGATGGCGTTCATGCGGAAAATCTAGCCTGCCTCTCCAGCCTTTCGCTGTGGCGGGACCGGCAGACGCACCGTGAACTCCGACCCCCGGCCCGGCTGGGACTCGACGCTCACCGTGCCGCCGAACTGCGCCGCCACCCGGCGCACCACCGCCAGGCCCATCCCGCTGCCCTTGCCGAACTCCTTGGTGGTGAACCCGGGCTCGAAGATCCGCTCCAGGTGCTCGGCCCGGATCCCCGTGCCCCCGTCCCGCACCGCCAGCCGGAGCGTCTCTCCGTCGCGGTCCAACCGCACCTCGATGGGGCGGGCGCGGCCCTCCGAGGCGTCGGCGGCGTTGCGGAGCAGGTTGACCAGCAGATCGAAGAGGTCGTTGGGATCGCCCTTGAGGTACAGCGAGTCCACCGGTGATTCCAAGCGGACTTCGATGCCCCGCTGGCGGAGCACCGGGTGCTCCAGCGTGAGGCACGACCGGACCACCCGCACCACGTCGAAGCGCTCGTGGCGCCCGAACGCGCCCCGGGCGCGGTCCTGGATGGCCCGCAGGAAGCTCACCGCCCGGTCTATGTCGCCCACCACGAGGCCCAGTTCCTCCACCATCCCGCGGCGGCGATCAGCATCGAGATCCGTCCACTTGCCGAGGGTCTCCATGGCCAGCTGGAGCGCGGCCCTGGCGGCCGCGAGCGGGTTCGACGCCTCGTGGGCGATCATGGCAGGCAGGCTCGCCAGGTCGGCCAGCGGATCGGGTTGCGCCGCCCGGCGGCTCAGGCCCAGGCACAGGCCGGCGAGCTCCAGGGTCATGCGTTCGCGGCTGCGCCGCTCGCGCCCCTGGGGCGGTGGCGCGGGCGGGCGGACCCGCACCGGCGCGATCACCCAGGGACCCTCGTCCCAGGCCCGGCTCCCCACCCACCGGCTGGCCGGGGCGACCGGGATCCTCCAGCGCTCGATGGTAGCGTAGAGATCCACGCCCGGGGCCTGGGGGGCCGAGGAGTGGCTCCCGGCCCGGGGGTCGAACCGGTCGGGCGCCACGGCCTCCCAGAGCGTCACCGGCCGGCCGCCCAGCGCCACGCTGGCCTGCCGCAGGATCTCGTGGATTGCGGGTCCATCGTCGGGTGCGCCCAATACACTCGCTCCCCGCGCGGAGCGCGCGGATCCGGGGGACCAGGGCGCGCCCAAGGTTGCTACCGGCCCGGCGGAGCGTCAAGTAACCAACCGCCGGGCAGGAGGGTATGTTTGGACCATACCACTTCCCGGAGGGCCGTCATGACCCTTTCTCGACCGACCTGGCTCGTGATCCTCGCCGTCTCGACCGGCCTCGCCTGTGGCGGAGATGGCGGCGGCGGTCCGCAGACCACGCTCGCCGTGGCCAAGGCCAACCCCAGCGGCGACAACCAGACCGACACCGTGCTGTCCACGCTGGCCAATCCCTATCGGGTGCTGGTGACGCGCGACGGGACGCCGGCTCAAGGGGTGACCGTGACCTGGTCCGTCCCCGCCGGGCAGGGCTCGGTCTCGCCGGCGAGCGTGGCCACGGGCGCCGACGGCATCGCGTCGGTCACGCGCACCCTGGGGCCGACCGCGGGGACCCAGACCGCGCAGGCCGCGGTCACCGGCGCGACGGGGTCGCCGGTGGCGTTCACGGCCAGCGCGACTGCCGGGAACGTGGCCGCGCTCCGCAAGACCGGGGGGGACGGCGGCACCGCGACTCCGGGCTCCACGGTCACCTACACAGTGACCGCCGAGGACGGTCACGGAAACCCCAAAGCCGGCGTGACCATTGACTGGGCGGTGACCGGCGGCGGCGGCTCGATCGCTCCCCCGCAGAACGCGACCGGGGCGGGCGGGACGGCGAGCGCGACCCGCACGCTCTCGGGGAGCGAGGGACCGCACACGGCCACCGCGACCGCGAACGCCATTCCGGCGACCGTGACGTTCACCACCACGGCCGTCGCGGCCCCGGCGACGGCGGACGTCTCGGTGGGGAACAACTTCTTCAACCCCGACAGCGTGACCATCGCGCAGAACGGCTCCGTGACCTGGACGTGGAACAGCGGAGGGGTGCAGCACAACGTCACGTTCTCGGGCGCCGGCGCTCCCACCAGCTGCCCCACCGTGGGCTCGGGAACGTGTGCCCGGCAGTTCTCCAACGCCGGGACGTTCAACTACGTTTGCACCCTGCATGCGGGGATGGACGGGAAGGTCGTGGTCGTGCCATAGACCGGGCAGCTCTCGGTCCCCCGCTGTTCGGGCCGCGGGTAGCGCTCCGCGTTCAGTGCTCCCGCGGCCTCCCCCCGCGATCACGCCGCCCCGAACCGCGCCCCGAACCGCCCTGGTTGACACCTTCGGCACCGGGCTCCAGCATATCCCGGTCGGCGCACGCTTCCCCCGGTGCGCCGCCCGTGCATGTCCCGCAGCGGTTCCCGGAGGTTGTCTATGCGTCCACCCTCATGGAGAGCGGCCCTCGGCCTCCCGGCGGTCGCGTTCGGGGTGCTGGCGGTCGG
>DATLXT010000184.1:0-18519 GCA_035575475.1 Gemmatimonadales bacterium
GCCGTATGGCCGTATGGGCCGTATGGCCGTATGGGCCGTATGGGCCGTATGGGCCGTATGGACTCGTGCCCGGCCATACGGCTATACGGCCATACGGCCATACGGCCATACGGCTATACGGCCATACGGCTATACGGCCATACGGCTATACGGCCATACGCCCATACGCGCTATACTTCAACTCCCTATGATTCTCGACGACAAAGACCCAACGCAGGCGGCGGAGGGGGCGCCGGCCGAGACTCCGGCCCAGGCCCCGGCGCCGGCCGAGGCGCCGGCCCAACCCGCCCTCGAGGTGGAGCTGGCGGAGCTGAAGGACAAGTACCTTCGGCTGGCCGCCGAGTTCGACAACTTCCGCAAGCGAGCCCAGCGGGATCGTGCCGAGATCTGGCTCCGGGCCCAGGCTGACCTGGTGCAGCGCCTGGTGGACGCGCTGGACGACTTGGCCCGGTTCGCCCGTGTGGACCTGGCCACGACCGACGCGAAGATGATTCACGACGGGGTGGACCTGGTGGCGCGCAAGGTCTGGAAAGAGCTCGAGGCCGCAGGGGTGCAGCGTATCGATCAGGTGGGCGTCCCCTTCGACCCCAACCTGCACGAGGCGGTGGCCACCGTGCCGGCCCCGAGCGCCGAATTGGACCACACGGTGGCCGCGATCTTGCAGGCGGGCTACCGGCTGGGGTCCACGCTCATTCGTCCGGCGCGGGTGAGCGTCCAGGTGTGGACCGACTCGGCCAAGCCCGCCGACGCCTGACGGCTGGTCGCTGATGGCCTCGAATCAGGACTACTATCAGGTCCTGGGCGTTCCCGAGACGGCCTCGACGGAAGAGATCAAGAAGGCCTTCCGCCGGCTGGCGAAGCAGTACCATCCCGACCGGAATCCCGGCAATCCGCAGGCCGCCGAGCGCTTCAAGGAGATCAACGAGGCGCACGACGTGCTGAGCGACCCCGAGAAGCGAAAGCGATACGACCAGCTGCGCCGGTTTGGCGCCTTCGCGGGGGCGGGGAGGTCGGCGCGGGGTGCGGCGGGGGGAGGGGCGGGGCGCGGTCCGGACTTCGGCATTGATTTCGACCTGTCGGACCTCGGCTCGTTCGGCGGGCTGGGCGACGTGTTCTCGTCCATCTTCGGGCGCCGCGGGCGCGCCGAGGAGCCCGAAGAGGTCGAGATCACGGTGTCCATCCCGTTCCGCATCGCCGCGCTGGGCGGGAAGGTTCCGGTGACCCTGCCGGTGGCCGAGGTGTGCCCCGCCTGCGGCGGCAAAGGGGCCGCGCCGGGGGCCACCATCAAGGTGTGCGATGAGTGCCGGGGACGGGGCACGGTGTCGTTCGGGTACGGGGGATTCGCCGTGAACCGCCCCTGCCCGGTGTGCCGGGGCAAGGGACGCGTGCCTTCGGAGCGCTGCCCCACCTGCCAGGGGACGGGCGAGGTGCGGGTGGAGAAGCGTCTCGTGATCACGGTCCCGCCGGGCACCGAGGATGGGGCGCGGGTGCGCCTCAAGGGGCAGGGCGCCAAAGGGAGGGGCGACGTAGTGGTCGAGCTGCGGGTGGAGCCGGATCGCTTCTTCCGCCGGGAGGGGTTGGACGTGTACTGTGTGGTGCCCATCAACCTGGCCCAGGCCCTGCTGGGCTCCCGCATCAAGGTGCGCACGCTCGACGGCCGGTACGTCATCCTGCGGGTGCCTCCCGGCACCCAGCCGGGTCAGAAGTTCCGGATCGCGGGGCAGGGCATCGAGAAGAACGGGCGGCGGGGCGATCAGTACGTGGAGGTGCACGTCGAGATTCCGGAGAAACTCACGCCGGAGCAACAGGAGGTCGTTCGGAAGTTCGCGGAGAAAGCCGGGTTGAAGTATTGAAGCGGGCGCTGGCGGGGCGGGTGGTCATCGCTAGGTTGGGAGGTCGGCCCGGGCGCTCCCCCGGGCCCCGGGCGACGCCTCCGCGCGACGCCCTGAGGCAGGGTGTTACTGGGGTGTAGGTCAACTGGCAGACCGCCCGGCTGTTAACCGGGAAGTTGGAGGTTCGAGTCCTCCCGCCCCAGCTCGGCAAGGACCAGATCACGCGCCGGACGACCGGCTCCCGCCTTCAAAGCCCTGCCTGCCGATAGACCTTCTCCACTCCGCTATCACCGATGGTCGGCCGCAGGTGCTCCAGCACCAGGCGCACCAGGCGCGGCACCTCATCTTTCTGGAACCCCGCCGCCGCGAGGCTGGCCGCGAGGGCGCCCGCGCCCGTCATCATCGCCATCTCGCCGGTGCGCCCGCCGCTCATCAGGCTCCGGCCCATCATGCTCTCGCTTCCCGGCACCGCCCGCTTGACCCGCTCGAACGTGTCCCGGTCCAGCGACAGCCGCAGCGCCGTCAACAGGGCGCCGACGCCCTTCTCGGCCTGGGGCGCGTCGACGGCGAAATCCTTCATCACGCGCTTGAGGAGGTCCATGGCGCTCAACGATAGTGAGCCGGGGAGAGCCGCGTGGGGTCCGGATGGACAACTGCCAGACGCACAGTGGTCAACCAAGCGCAGCTATTGGGATTCCCCGGCGACCTCGCTCCGGTTCACCCCTGTGCGTCTGCGCGTCCGGCTCCTGCGGCTCCTGCTGCCTAACCGACCGTGAACTGTACGCTGCTGAGGACGTTGCCGGCTGCGTCCCTCACCTCCACCCGCCACGCTCCCGTCCATTCCGCCGGGATGGTCTTCTTGCTCCAGGTCCGCCACGGCGAGCCGCCGAGCGTCAGCTCCACGTCCGCCACCTGCTCGTCCCCGCGGAACCAGACGTGATGGATCACCGTCCCGGGCATGGCGCCGGTGACCCGGGTCCAAAGGTAGAGGGTGTCGGCGCCGGCGGGCGCGGGGATCGCGCTCACCGTGTCCTGCGGCATCCGGTCGAGCACCGCGCGGGTCAGGACGGCTTCGACTGTGAGCGATGGCGCCGCGGCGGGTTGCTGCACCGCGGCGGTGTCCTGCGCACCCGCCGCGCCGGCCAGCAGGGCGACCAGCGCGACCGTGATACGGGTCACTTTCATGACGGCGCTCCTTGGTGGTGAGTCGTCGCCATTGTACGACCGGGCGCGCCGGGAGTTCCGCCGGCCCTGCGGCGGCGGTCTCTCAGGCTGCCGATCCTCCGGGGTGAACCGACGGGTGCGCGAGCCGCCGGCGGGTTCGCCGCAGCTCCAGCCAGGTTCCGAGGATGGCTGCCAGCACGGCGCCCGCCGCCGTCCCCCAGGTCTGGAAGAGAATCTGGTATTCGAGCTGCACCCCCCGGCACTTGGCCGCGAAGAGAAAGCCCACCAGCCGGCTGCACGATTCCTGGGTATAGGCGAAGCCCCACCCGGCGCCGAGGCCGACGAGCAGGGGCAGGGAAGCGAGGACGAGATGCCGCAGGGCGACCGACATGAAGCGACCTCCCTCAGCGAGGGCCCATCAGGTAGAGAAAGACGAAATTGTAAATGCCGGTCAGCAGGGCGAGGCACCACACCAGGGCCACATACGGTCCCGTGTGGCGATGCAGGGGCCGCAGGCGCGGCACCGCGCGGCTGCCGAGTTGCCAGGCCATGCCCAGGAGCGTCGTGATCGCGAAGGCCAGGTGGATCTTGAAGATCGGCAGGGCCAGGAGCGCGGGCCGGCGGGCGCTCGGCGCCTCGAGGAGGCCGAAGCTCGCGAACACCAGGAGCTCGATCGCCACCCCTGCGAGCATGAGGACCTGATGCCGGCGAACCTGCCCGCGCCGGACCCGGGTGGCGGCGTACACGATCAGGAACGGTCCCACCACCGCCCAGACCACGGCCGCCACGGCCTGAATCGGGGCGCTCATCGCGTGCGCACGATCGGCCAGCGGTCCACCACGCGACTTTCCCGGACCACGAGGTACTCGTCGAAGTGCGCGACCGTGAGACAAGAATGATTGGGGATGATCTCGAGCCGCTCCCCGACCGGGAAGCGCCCCTCGATCGTTTGGGGGGCGGGGGCCCGGACGATCCCATGCTCCTGCGAGAGGGAGGCCAGTACCAGGTCGGGATGTCCCTGGATCGCGCCCATCGCGGGCGGGCCGACATGGCCCGGCCCCGGGTCCTTGGAGAGCGCCAGCGCTCCGGCGTCCACCACGAAGTGCGACGCCCCGGGCTGATGGGACACGACCGTCGTGAGCACGGTCACGCCGACATCCGCCAGGTCGCAGGCCCCGATGAGCGCCATGGTCCGATCGTAGAACACATAGTTGCCCGGCCGCGCCTCGGTCACGCCCTCGAGGGTCCGCACCGCGACCATCGCGGGCGTGGACCCCACGCTGATACCCCGCACCGGCAGCCCGTCGCGCCGCAGCAGCTCGGCGAACCACACCATCACGCTGCGTTCGTCCTCGGCCACGCGCGCGGCTTCCTCGCGCGAGGTCGTGCGATAGGCGTGGCCGGAGTGGCTCAGGATCCCGTCGAAGGTGATCCCCTGTTCGCTGCCCAGCTCGCGGGCCACCCGGAGCGCGTAGGGCGATGCGGGGTCCACCCCGGCGCGGTGGTATCCGCAGTCCACCTTGAGCCACGCGTGGAGCCCGGTGTGGCGGAGCCGGCGGGCGGTGTCGAGATCGTCCACCACCACCCGCAGGAGCGCGCGTTCGGCCACCCGGCGCGCACGCGACAGGTGGCCGGGATCGAGCGGGAAGGCCCAGGTGATGTCGTCGAATCCCGCGCCGGCGAACGCCTCGGCTTCGGCGAGGGTCGCGACGGTGATCCCCGCGACCCCCCGCGCCGCCTGGCGACGACCCAGCTCCGGGCACTTGTGGGTCTTGACGTGGGGCCTCAGGCGGACGCCCAGCTCGCGCGCCCGCGCCGCCATGCGGTCGAGGTTCCGCTCGACGACATCGAGGTGCAGCAGCAGGGCGGGCGTCTCGGCCGTGATCACCCGGCCCTCCGCACCAGCGCCCGGGCCTTGTTGCCGATCGGGACGTGGCGGTAGACGAGATACTTCACCGGGTTCACGGCGTAGGTCTCCCAGCGTTCGAGGCCGAGGCCCGCGCGCTCGCAAGCGGCGGCGAACGACCGGCGACAGAACTCCTGTACGTGCCCGGGCACGTAGGCCGCGGCGTAACGGCGGCGGTGGATGCCGAGGCGGTCGAGCAACCGGCGTACCCGCTGATCGAGTCCGTCGATGTTGGGGAACTCCAGCACGCCCACACCGCCCGGCTTCAGCAGATCGCGGATCTTCCGGAGCGCCGCCACGGGGTCGGGGAGATGTTCCAGCACGTGGGTCAGCACCACCACGTCGCAGCTCGCCGGGTCGCCGCCATAGCGGGTGATGTCCGAGGCTTCGACCGGGAGACCGAGCCGCTCCCGGAGCAGTGCCGCCTGCTCGGGAAAGAGCTCCACGCCCCGTACCTCCCACCCGTCCCGCCGCGCCAGGTACAGGATGGTCCCGTCGCCGCACCCCAGGTCGAGGAGCCGCCCGGGCGGCGACGCGTACCGCCGGATGAACGCGTAGGTCTGGCGGTGAGCCCGGTTCTGCCGCGTCGGCGCCTCGGGGTCCACCGCCCGGAGAACGTACTTCTCCTGGCTCACCCCCGCCGTGACGTCGTACACCACCAGCCGGCACCGCGGGCACCGGTAGAACCGGTGCTGCCGCCTGTCGCCCTGCGTGTAGAAGAGGGGGAGGTCCGGGCTTCCGCAGAGCTTGCAGGTCATCGCACCAGATGAAACGGCGCCTCTCGCCGGAGTACCCGCGCGGCCGCCAGGACTTCGTTCTCGGTCCGCCCGGGTCGCGTGTCTTTGAGCAGCAGGTCCTGGAGCCGCTGGGAGTTGCGGGGCGCGCGTTGCAAGCCCTCGGGCGCGTGGATGGCCGCCTGCGCGCGCAGGGTGCCGAGGGACCGGTCGGGCGAAACGGTGAGCGGCAGCCCGGCGGAGGCGCCGGGCGCCTGGACGAGGAGGACGGCGAGCGGAAACGCGGTCATACGGGCTCCGGGACGGGGGCGGGTTCGCGGCGCCAGCGCAGCCCCAGCAGAGCACCGAGGAGGAGCAGGGCGCCGACGGTGTCATTCTCTCGCGTGACGAAAGCCAGGCTCGCGGGCCAGGGAACGAGACGGAGGGAACCGGATACCAGCAGGCCGGCGGCGATCAGCACGACGAGCCAGGGGCGCCGGTGCGGGGGCGGCGGCAGGTGCCGGACCGCCGCCGCCCCCGCGGGGAGCAGGAGACCGAAGTAATAGAACCACCCGATGGGCGAGAGCAGGACTGCGACCAGGGTCACGGTCCCCAGTTCGTACAGCGGGCCGTCGGGCGGCCGCCGGCGCAGGAGCGTCGCCCCCAGAGCGCCGACCAGGGCGACATGGGCCGCGGCCAGCGGCACCAGTCCCCCGTTCAGGGCCCCGACCAGACGTCCCAGTTTCTGCATCGCCAGTCCCTCGGTGCCGGGCGCGCCGGCCGACAGGGCGAACCAGCGCCAGGTGCCGGCCAGCGCCTCCGGGAGCCCGTAGGGCAGCATGGCACCGACCGTCAGAGCCGCGGCCACGGCGACCCCGACCGCGAGCCCGCGCCAGCGGCGCGTGAGCGCCAGGGAGAGGAGCAGCAGCCCCGGGAACGCCTTGGCCGCGGCGGCCGCGCCGATCCAGGTGCCGGCGCGTCGCTCGCGCCCCCGGTCCAGATCCACGATCGCCGCCACGACCAACGTCACCAGGAGGGCCGTGATCTGGCCGTGCTCGAAGTTGTTGTGCACGGGGCGGGCGAGCACGAGGAGCGGGACCAGTGCCGCCGGCCAGCCCCAACGCCGGCCGATGGCCTGGACGCTCCAGGCCACCCCGGCCACGCCCAGGGCGGCCCAGGCGGCCTTGGCGAGCGGGAGACTGGTGCGAGCGACCAGGGCGAACGGCGCCAGCAGGGCCGCGGTGAAGGGCGGCCACCAGGCGCCGAGCGACGGTGGAGCCGTGTACAGCGGCTCTCCGCGCAGCAGGCGTTCGGCCTGTGCGAGCTGGGGGGGAAGATCGCCGCTCTTGTGCGCGGCGGTGGCCAGGATGACGGCGGCCCAGACGGCCGCCGCCACGAGCAAGGCGGGCCGAACGCGGGGACTCAGCCCCGCCATGCCCCGATCGCGAGCGCGATCCAGCCTCCCAGGAACAGCAGTCCCCCGACCGGAGTGACCGCCCCGAGCCACCGCGCGCCGGTGAGGCTCATGAGGTACAGGCTGCCGGAGAACACCACCGTTCCTGCGGCGAACAGCCAGCCCGCGGCGCGCACCGCCGGCGTCGGCCACTGGCCGACCGCCCACGCCGCGGCGAGCAGCGCCAGCGCGTGGTACATGTGGTAGCGCGCGGCGGTTTCGAAGACGGCCAGCAGGTCGGGGGAGAGGCGGGTCCGCAGGGCATGGGCGCCGAACGCGCCGGCCAGCACGGCCAGGAACGCCGACACGCCGCCCAGAACCGCGAAGGTGCGATCCATTCAGTCGAGGGTCCGCCCGCGGACTTCGATGCGGCGGTAGCGCTCGATGCGCCCCGAGCCGCCGACGAACGTCGAGGCGAACCACCCCGTGAGCGACACCACCAGGGCTCCGAGGGTCGCGGCCAGGAGCCCGCTCACCGTCACGCCCGGCACCAGCCAAGCCACCAGGGCGAGCGAGATCCCGTTCACCACCAGAATGAAGAGCCCGAGGGTGAGGATGGTGAGCGGCAGGGTGAGCAGGAACACGATGGGCCGCACCACGGCATTCACGATGCCCAGGAGCAAGGCGGCGACCAGCAGGTTGCCGACGCCATCGATCCGGAAGCCGGGCACGATGGCGGCCGCGGCCCAGAGCCCCAGCGCGGTGATCAGCAGGCGCGTGAGAAACCCCGTCATCGGGCCTGCCAGGCCGCCAGGTTGCGCGCGATCTGGCCGGCGTGCTTCTCCAGGTGTTCGGCGTAGATCCGGAGCCAGTCGTCCGCCCCGTAGGCGCCCGACTCCGTATGCCGTCCCACCCGCTGCCAGTCGGCGTCGGTCAGGCGCCGCAGCAGCGGGACGGTGTGCGCCCGCACGGCCTCGACGGTGGCGAGGGCTACGTCCGCGGGGTGGTCGTGGTAGTCCAGCTCCCGGGCCCAGCGCTCCTGATCGTAGCCCTGAATGACGGGATCGGCTTCGGCCAGGAGGTAGCGGATCCGCAGCGCCGCGTTCGACTCGCTGTCGGCGCAGTGCACCACCACTTCGTGGGCGGACCACTTTCCCGGCCCCGGGCGCCACTGGCGGGCCTCGGCGGGGACCCGGTCAAAGGCGGCCCTGAGGAGCGCGGGTCCGCGGGCGTAGCGCTCGATCAGCGCCGCGCGTTCGGCGGGGGTGAGAGGCACGGGGGCTCCGGTGAAGGGGTATCGCGAAACATAACCCCGGAGGCGCTCCTACCGCCGCCGCCCCGCGACGAACTCGGCCGTCACCCCGGGCTCCATCCGCACGCCCAGCCGCTCGTCGAAGAGAATCGCCCCCCGCAGAGAATCGCGCCCCCACCACCCCGCTCCGATCCCGGCGAACGGGCCCAGGTCGGCGGGCCACCCGAAGACGAACAGCCGCTGCGGCTCTCCAAACCACGTCACCGCCAGCGTCTCGGCGCGCGGCGCCGAGAAGATCAGGGTGCCGAGGAAGCGGCACGCGCGATCCACCACGACGGTGGTGGTGTCGAGACGCAACGCCGTCAGCTTGAAGCGATCCCCCATGCCCTCGGGGAGGGTGAGGGTGTCGCCCCGCGCCACCACCCATTCACCGGCGTAGGGGAGCGAGTATCGGCGGATGCGCCGGGCGTACGAGGTCTCGCACGGATGGCTGGGCCCGCAGGCGGCGAGCAGCGCCCCGAGCCCGGCGAGGAGCGCGGCGCTCCTCACGGCGCCACGGTGTCGGCGGCCTGCACCCGGGCGCTCGCGGAGTCGGCTACCCGCATCGCCTTGCCCACGCCGCGCGCCCCGGGGATGCGCGACTCCGCGAGAATGCTGTCGCGCTGGCGCTGGGTGAGCGTATCGCCGGATCGGGCGGCCGCCCCGCCGCCCGTGCCTCCGCCGGTGCCGCAGGCCAGCGCGAGGAGCACCGGGAGGTAGATCCGTCGCCGGGTCATGCGCACAGTCTAGCGGGGCGCGGCCGGGTTGCCAAATCCGGGGGGCGTCGTTGATTCCCACCCTGACGGGTGGGCTCGGCGAAGCGTAGGCCCTGAAGGGCTTGCCCTGTAGGGCGTCCGCTGGGCCGAGCCCAGGCTGCAGCCCGGGAACGAACGGGAGCCCGAACCATGAGACTCGTGCCCTCGACCCTTGCCCTCCTCCTGGGCGCCGTGCTCGCCTGCCAGCGCCCCTCGGCCCTCGCGGTGCTCGAGCGCGGCACCTGGGTGGATCTCTCGTATGCTTTCGACTCGAGCACGGTCTACTGGCCGACCGCCCGGCCCTTCCGGCTGGAAGTCGTATCGGCCCAGCGGACGCCGGCGGGATACTATTACGCCGCCAACAACCTCTCGGCGGCCGAGCACGGGGGCACCCATCTGGACGCGCCCATCCACTTTGCCGAGGGGAAGCACACCGCCGACCGGATCCCGCTCTCCCAGCTCATGGGGCCCGCGGCCGTGGTGGACGTGAGCGCCCGGGCCGCGGCCGACCGGGACTATCGGCTCAGCGTGGCCGATCTCGAGGCCTGGGAGGCTGCGCACGGACCGGTGGGCCAGGGGGCCGTAGTGCTGGTGCGTACCGGGTGGGGGAGCCGCTGGCCCGATCGCGCCCGCTACCTGGGGACGGACAAGACCGGCGCCGCGGCGATCCCGGAGCTCCACTTCCCGGGCATCGATCCGGCCGGGGCGCGGTGGCTGGTCGCGCGAGGGGTGGACGCGGTGGGCATCGACACCCCCAGCATCGACTACGGCCAGTCCACCACCTTCGAGACCCACCAGATCCTGTTCGCGGCCAACATCCCGGCGTTCGAGAACGTCGCCAACCTGGACCGCCTCCCGGCCACGGGCGCCTTCGTCATCGCGCTGCCCATGAAGATCGCGGGAGGGAGCGGAGGGCCGCTGCGGATCGTGGCGGTCTTGCCCTAGCGCGTCTATGCCGGAAGTCCCTTCCTGACGACGTCCTCCATCACGTCGCAGAACCGGTCGATCTCCCGGAGGGTGGTGTACACGTTCGGCGTGACCCGCACGCAGCTGAACTCCGCGTGGTTGATGGGTGTGACGATGATGCGGTGACGGTCCCAGAGGTGGCTGACCAGCCGATTGACGTCCAGGCCGGCGACCGAAAACGACGCCAGGCCGCACGACTGGGCCGGGTCGTAGGGCGTCAGGATCCGCACGCCCGGCAGCCCCTCGAGCCGCCGGGCCCAGCGCTGGAACAACCGCCGCAGCCGTGCGGCCTTGCGCGCCGGGCCCACGCCCTCGTGAAACGCGAGGGCCTCGGCGATGGCGTTGTGATTGGCGGCGGGGTGGGTTCCGATCTCCTCGAACTTCCGGATGTTGGCGTCCAGCTCGGCCGGCGCGGCCATCAGCGGCCAGATCCGCGGGATCTTCTCCCGGCGGACGTAGAGAAACCCCGTTCCGTGCGGGGCCAGCAGCCACTTGTGCAGGCTGGTGCCGTAGAAGTCACAGTCGAGCTCGTCGCGGGTGAACGGGAAGTGAGCGTAGGCATGCGCCCCGTCCACGATCACCTCGATCCCGCGGGCTCGGGCCCAGCGGACGATACGCCGGATGGGGAAGATCTGGCCGGTGAGGTTCGTGATGTGACACACGTGGATGACCCGGGTTCGGGGCGTGACCGCCCGCTCGATGCGCTCGGCCAGGTCGTCGAGCGACGGCGGAGGCACCGGAAAGCGAACCTCCTTCAGGACGATGCCCTCGCGCCGGGCCCGCTGCCGCCAGGTGGTGAGCATCCGGGGATAGTCCTGCGTGGTGGTGACCACCTCGTCGCCCGGCTCCAGGGGGATGCCGAGCTGCACGATCTCCAGCGCCTCGCTGGCGTTCCGCGTGATCGCCAGTTCCTCGGGGTCGCACCCGAAGCTCGCCGCCAGGCTCCGGCGCACCGATTCGATCTGGGGCTCCAGGATGTTCCACATGGTGTGGACCGGAGCCTCGTTGGAGAACTCCAGGTAGCGCCGCATGGCGTCCTGCACCACCCGAGGGCTGGGGCTCACACCGCCGTTGTTCAGATTGATGATGGTGCGGTCCACCGTGAACGCCCGCTGGATTTCCAGCCAGAAGTCCTCGTCCTGGGCAAGGTCCTCCGGCGTCCGGCCGTCGGCGGTGCGACCCAGGTCGAGCACCTGCGCCAGGCCGCGGTCGGTGAGGGCGGGGAGGGCCGCCGAGGCGGCGAGGAGCGAGCGGAGGAAACGGCGCCGCGAGGTCATGTCACGATCCTTTCCAACCCCGGTACGCGAATCCGGTGTAGGCGACGAGGTTCACCGCCAGCACCAGCGTGCCCAGCACGAACTGCACCCGGGGGGTGAGGCCCGCGGGATAAATGACGGGCAGGAGGTAGTGCTCCACGAAGCCCCCGCTGTAGCCGGCCAGTCCGGCCTTGGCCCGGAAGTGGTTCTCGAGCGGGGTGAGCGGGCACACCCACCCGAAGTACTCGATGAGGATGCCCCACACGGCGAAAGGGCCGTGGACCCAGGCCAGCCATCGCCAGCGCCAGGTGAGGAAGCCGCCGAAGACGATGAACAGAATCGAGAGGCCGTGCACCAGCACGACCAGGTTGGCCAGGAGACGCCAGAGCACGCCTAGGTAATAAAGCCAAATCCCCCGCCGGGCCAGGCCCGGCGGGGGATTCAGGGGGCGCGGCGGTCAGGCCGCCGGTGCGAAGTGGTCGAGCGGGTCGAAGAAGTCTTCGATCGCGTCCCAGACGTCCTCGAGCGCGTCCAGCAGGTGGACGATCACCGCCTGCTCCCGCTCGGTCAGCTGCCGGCTGGGCGTCACGCCGTCGTTGGTGATCGTCAGGGTGACGAACACCTCGCCGTTGATCCGGATCGTGACCTGCCCGCTGACCGTGAAGCTGTCGGGTCCGGTCTGGGTGACCGTCAGCTCACCCACCACGGTCACGACCTCGCCCGGGCGGTGGAACCGGAAGTCCCGCGCGAAGGTCCAGACCTCGCCCGAGAGGTGGGCGTCGTCGTGCAGCTCCAGCGACACGCTGGAGTTGGCCAGGTCGAACACCGCGTCGGCCGAGACGTCGGCCGTGGTGGCGGTCTCGCTCGCCGCGAAGCCGATGTCGAAGTCCAGGCGCCGCAGCGCCGCGCCCTGCTGGCCGTTGGCGATGAAGCCCGTCACGGCGGCGCTGAACGAGCTGGGCCCCGGCGTGACGCTCGCCGTGTAGTCGACGTAGGTCACCGAGCCGTCGGTGTTCTGCACCAGAATGCGCAGGGTCAGCGTGGCCCCGGCGCTCTGGTCCAGGATGTCGGCCCGGCCGACCGCCACCAGCGGCGAGGTGGGCAGGTGGGTGTCCGGGTTCACGGCGTACAGGATGAACCGGACGCCGTTGGCCGGCCCGGTCTGGTTGGGATCGCGCACGTAGTGGCCCGCGGTCTCGTCCCAGACGTAGACCCGACCGTAGAGGGTGTCCGGGATGATCGGGCCGGCCAGCGGTCCCGACAGGCTCGGGACCAGGGCCCGCAGCTGCTCGGCGGCGGCGGCGTCGCGGGGCGCGTCCCGGTCGAGCAGCGCCTCCGGCGACGCGGCGCGCATCAGCGCGCTGGCCACCGGACCGCCCCCGGGCGCCATGTACTCGCTCAACCCGGAGAAGCTCTGGTAGACCGGTGCGCTGAACGCGCCCTCGACCTGCTGGAGATCGGCGCTGATCGCCGCCGGATCGGAGAAGGTGGGCGCGGTGGAATCGCTACAGGCCGCGGTGGCGAGCACGGCCCCAAGACCGGCTACGACCAGGCGGGCGAGCGGAAAAGATCGCATCGGGACATCCTCCAGACACGGAAACGGCGGATCGCAGGGTCCGCCAGGATCAACCCAGGGGGTCCGCTACCGGAGGGGCTAAGCTGAGGACCAGAGACCGGCGGCGCTGTGACGTCCCCCACGCGCCGGGAGGTCAATCAATCACGCCGCCGCCCAACAGTCGTCCCGCGTCGTCGTAGAGCGCCCCCGACTGGCCGGGTGTGATCGCGCGCACCGGCTCGGTCAGGGTAAGTCGCACCCGGTCCCCGGCCGCCTCCGCCACCACCGCGGGCGCCGCCCGCGCGCGATAGCGGCACTGCACGAGACACCGATCGCCGGGCCCGAGCGGATCGGCCAGCCAGTTGAGTTCGCCCAGCGTCACCTCCTGCCCGAACAGCCGGTCCCCCGGACCGATCACCACCTCGCGCCGCTCGGGTCGGATGGCCACGACGTACATGGGCTCGCCAAATCCCCCGGGGAGCCCGCGCCGCTGGCCCACGGTGTAGCGGGCGAAGCCGCCGTGCTCGCCCACCACGTCGCCGCCCACCGTGACGAACGGCCCGGGGGTGAGCGCCGGGGAGTCGGACGGGAGGTGTCGCTCCAGCACCGCCGCGTAGTCGCCCTCCGGCACGAAGCAGATCTCCACCGACTCGGGCTTCTCGGCCGTGACCAGGCCCAACCGCCGCGCCATCGCCCGGGTCTCCCGCTTGGTCAGCTCGCCGACGGGCGCGAGCATCCGTTCCACCACGGCTCGATCCACGCCCCAGAGAAAGTACGACTGATCCTTCTCGGGATCGCGCCCCCGGTACAGCGCGCCGTTCCGGGCGATCACGTAATGCCCGGTGGCGATGAAGTCGCAGTCCAGCGCGTCGGCGTGGGAGAGCAGATCCCGGAACTTCGTGAAGGTATTACAGCGCACGCAGGGGATGGGCGTCCGGCCCCGGGCGTACTCGGTCACGAAGTGCTCGATGACGTCGTGCCCGAAGCGGTCCTCGAGATTGAGCACGTAGTGCGGGATCCCCAGCCGGTGGGCCACCAGCCGCGCGTCGGTGATGGAATCGAGGGAACAGCACGGCCGGTCGGGCACCGCGTCGCCGTAACAGAACAGCTTCATCGTGACGCCGATGACCTCGTACCCCGCCTCCACCAGCAGCGCGGCGGCGACGGAGCTGTCCACCCCGCCCGACATGGCGGCGAGCACGCGAGGGCTCATCGGTGAAGCACGGCCGCCAGCGCCCGCACCTTCTCCACCACCTTGGGCAGGGCCGCGATCACGGCATCCACGTCTTCCGTCGTGTTGTCGCGGCCGAAGGAGAAGCGCAGCGCCGCGATTCCCAGCTCGCGCGGCACCCCCATGGCGGTGAGGACGTGGGAGGGCTCCACCGCCCCGGTGCTGCACGCCGACCCCGAGGAGCAGGCCACGCCCGCGAGGTCGAGATGCATGAGCAGGGCCTCGCTGTCGGTGCCCGGGATGGACACGTTGGCGATGTGCGGAGCCCGGGCCGCGCCCCGGCCGTGCACCACGGCGTCCGGCACCACCTCGAGCACCCGCCGCTCCAGCGCGTCGCGCAGCTCGGCCGCCCGCCGGGCGAAGTCGGCCTGCTCGGCGACCGCCAGCTCCACGGCCCGGGCCAACCCGATGATCCCCGGTACGTTCTCCGTGCCCGGCCGCAGGCCGAACTGCTGCCCGCCGCCGTGGATGATCGCCTCGACCGCGCGCCGGTCCCGCACCACCAGCGCGCCGATGCCCTTGGGGGCGCCGATCTTGTGGCCCGACAGGGTGAAGAGGGTACAGGGCGTCTCCCGCAGCGATACCGGGATCTTCCCCAGGGCCTGCACCCCGTCGGTGTGGAAGCACACACCGGCCTCGCGGCAGCGGGCGGCCAGGCGGGCGACGGGCTGGACCGTGCCGACTTCGTTGTTCACCCACATCACGCTCACCACCGCCACCCCCCGCCCCAGGGCGTCCTCCACGGCGTCCTGGTCCACCACCCCCGCCCCATCCACCGGCAGGACGATCTCCTCGCCACCCAGGTGGGTCACCGCGTGCGCCGCCGCGAGCACCGCCTTGTGCTCGGTGGCGGAGACGGCCACGCGGAAGGGACCGCCCCGGTCGCGGGACGCCAGGGCCCCGCCCATCACCGCCAGGTTGTCGGCCTCGGTCCCGCCCGAGGTGAAGATCACCTGGTTGGGCTCGACCCCCAGCGCCTCGGCGATGGTCCGCTTGGCCTCCTCCACCCCGGCCCGGGCGGCCCGGCCGAACCGGTGGGGCGAGGACGGGTTGCCGAACGCCTCCCGGCCCAGATAGGGGAGCATGGCCTCGAGCACCTCGGGCCGCACCGCGGTCGTGGCCGCGTTGTCCAGGTACGCCAGTCGCTTGGCCATAGGGGCGCCGGGAATCTACCGACTAGAGCGAGGGCGCGCCAAGTCTCAGCACGTCATCCACTTCCACGGTCTCGTGGGTGAAAAACGGCTCCCCGTACGGCTTGCGGATCAAGGAGCCGTAATGGGCCGACTGCGCCCGGATCAGCTCGTAGAGGTCCTGTCCCGTGGGGAAAATCTCGCCCGCCGCCTGAGCCCCGGCGAACTGGCTGGCGTAACAGCGGATCGCCCGGAGCTTGGTCTCGAAGGTGTCCGAGATGTCCACCACGAACGAGGGTTTCACCGGGTCCTCACGGTAGGCCAGGGCGTAGAGAATCTTGACCGGCCGGTGCGGCTCGAGGCCCGGGCGGGGATGATACTTGGCCAGCCCCGCCAGGTAGCACGCGTCCCGGCCCAGCTCGGACGCGATGCGATGGTCGGGGTGACGCCCGAGGGGGAAGGGCAGGATCACCACCCGGGGTCGGGTCTGTCGGATCAACGTGACCACCGTCACCCGGGACGCTCCGTCGTTGGCGAGGTGGGCGTCCGGCAGTCCCGCGTTGAGCCGGAGTTTCGCGCCCAGCACCGCGGCCGCCTCCTCGGCCTCCCTCGCCCGCACCTCGGCCGAGCCCCGGGTTCCCATCTCGCCGGCGGTCAGGTCCAGGATGCCCACCGCGTAGCCCGCGCGCGCGGCCTTGGCCAGGGTACCGCCGCAGGTGAGCTCCACGTCGTCGCGGTGGGCCGCGATGGCCAGCAGGTCGACGCTCATTCGTACCTCAACGCTTCCACCGGATCCAGCCGCGCCGCCCGGCCCGCCGGTACGATCCCGAAGACCAGTCCCACGCCGACCGCCACCGCCGTCGCCACGGCGGCGCTCCAGACGGGCACCTTGGTCGTGAAGTCGAGCAGCCGCTTGAGCGCTTCTCCCACGCCCAGGCCGAGGACGATGCCGATGAGGCCGCCCATCAGGGTCAGGGTGGCGGCCTCGACCAGGAATTGCCAGAGAATCTCACGCCGGGTGGCGCCCATGGCCTTGCGCAGGCCGATCTCGCGGGTCCGGCTCGTGACCGAGACCATCATGATGGCCATCACTCCGATCCCGCCCACCATGAGGGCGATGGAGGAGAGCACCAGCATCACGAAGAAGAACGCGAACGTCAGGCTGTCGAAGATGCTCAGGACCTGGTCCGACGTGAGCAGGTCGAAGCTGTTGGGTTCGCCCACCCTGATGCCGCGCATCCGGCGAAGCTGGAGGGTGGCCGCGTCCATGGCCCGGGCCACGGAGACGCCGGGGCGGGGTTTGACCAGGATGATGAGGCCGTTCACCTCGTCGATGAGGAAGGCCCGTCGCGCGGTCTCGAACGGCACGATCCCGGCGATCTCCGGAGTGCCCGGCACCTCGAAGATGTTGGTGGGCCGCTGGTACACCCCGACGATCCGGAGGGGGTAGCCTCCCACGCGGACCAGCTGACCCAGCGGATTCCGGGCGCCGAACAGCCGGTCCACGGTCCGCTGCTCCACCACGATCACCGGGGCGCCCGCGCGCAGTTCGGAGGGGGTGAAGGTGCGCCCACGGGTGATGCCGCCGCCCAGGATTTCCATGAACCGGTCGTCCGCGCCGAACACGCTCAGGTGCTGGGTGCGCAGTCCGGCGTACTCGAAGCGCTGGAACACCTGGGTCCAGATCGCCGAGTAGTGGATCTCGGGAAGGCGGGCGATGGCCTCGGCTTCCTCGGCCGTGAGCGCCGGCCGGATCCGCACCTCGCGGGGGAGGGCGTCGGGGTTGAGCGGGGTCTGCGAGAAGAAGCGCAGGATCCGGAACGTGGTCGGGCCCACCACCTCCAGCGTGTTGACGATCTGCTCGCGGAACCCGGTGACGATGGATGCCATGGCCATGACCGTGGCGATCCCGATCACCACGCCGAGGACCGTGAGCGCGGAGCGCAGTTTGTTGGCGCGCAGCTGATCCAGCGCGATGCGCCATCCCTCGGTCACCGAGTGCAGCCTCATTCGTGTCTCAGCGCCTCCACCGGATCCAGCCGGGCCGCCCGGACCGCCGGATAGACCCCGAAGGCGATCCCCACCACGGCGCCGAGCCCCAGGGCCAGGAGGGCGGACCAGGCGGTGACCCGCGCGGGGAGCGGGGAGAGCGCGTCCACCAGCGCGGCCAGGCCGGTGCCGGCCAGGAGACCGAGCGCGCCCCCCAGCAGGGCCAGGGTCATGGACTCGGCCAGGAACTGGCGGCGGATGTCGCGCCGCGCGGCCCCCAGGGACATCCGGATCCCGATCTCCCGGGTCCGCTCGGTGACGCTCATCAGCATGATGTTCATGATCACGATCCCGCCCACCACGATCCCGATCGCCACCACCACGGGGACCACGGTGAAGATCACCCGGGTGAGCCGAGCCCAGAAGGCGATCAGGCCCTCCGCCGTGTCCACGGTGAAGTCGTTCTCCTGGCCGGGGCGGAGCCGGTGCGCGATGCGCATCGCCTCCTCGGCGCGGAGCATGGCCTCGGGCACGCTCTGGGCGGTGGGCATTTTCACCGAGATCACGGTGGTGAGCCGGCGCCCGTAGAGCGTCTCGAAGGTCGTGAGCGGGAGCATCACGAAGCCGTCCCAGGACTGCCCCAGCACGGTGCCCTTCTTGGCCACCACGCCCACCACGGTCAGCTCCACCCCGCGCACTCGAATCCGCCGGCCGATGGCCCGTTCCGGCGCGCCGAAGAGCTTTTCCGCCACGTCGAAGCCCAACACGGCGACCGGGCGGCGGCCCCGCAGATCCACGTCCGTGAACGGCTGCCCGGCGGCGAACTCGTAGTCCTGCACCACCACGAACGGCGGGGTGACCCCGAAGACGAAGGCGTCCCCCACCGTCCGGTTGCGCCAGGTGACGTCCGCCATGGGGGTGGGCCACCCCGATTGCAGCGCGATGGCCCGGGCGTCGGGCAGGGCGCGCTCGACGAAACGCACATCCTCGGGCGCGATGATGGGGCGGCGCTGGATGCGGCGCCACTCCTCGTCGTCAATGAACCCCACCTGAATCGGATCGCGCCGGATCTGGAAGGCGTTGACCCCCACGATCGCCCCGGCGATGCGCTCGCGGACGTAGGCGTTCATCCCCTGGATCACCGCGACCACGGCCACCAGGAACGCCACTGACACGATGATGCCGAGGAGCGTGAAGAACGAGCGGAGTTTGTGATTCCAGGTTTCGCGGAGGGCGAGGGCGATCGCCTCGAAGACGGGCATGGGGGAAACCTGTCATTCGTACCGAAGGGCTTCCACCGGATCGAGGCGGGCCGCTTGGGAGGCGGGATAGATCCCG
>DATLXT010000185.1:0-7671 GCA_035575475.1 Gemmatimonadales bacterium
GGAGAGGGACAACTGGTCGGCCAGGAACCGGTCGAGCCGATCGGTCCGGGCGACCGCGACGCAGAAGGCGATCTGCGTCACGACTCGGTGGCGCGGGCCTCCTTGGCACCCGGTTGCGCGCGTCCCTCGAGCCAGAGCGACAGGGCCAGCGCGATCGCGCCGATCGTGATGGCCGAGTCGGCCACGTTGAAGGTGGGCCAGCGCCGCATCCCCACCCCGATGTCGAGGAAGTCCACCACGCCCTCCGGGCTGCGGATGCGGTCGATGAGGTTGCCGCTCGCGCCGCCGCACAGCAGGGCCAGGGCCCAGAAGCGCAGGCGATCTCCCGGGCGGGCCTGGCGGACCATCGAGCCCAGCACCACCAGGGCGACGACGGCCAGGGCGAAGAAGATCCAGCGGGAGTACTCGCCCAGGTAGAGGCCGAACGCCGCGCCCTCGTTGTAGACCAGCCGCAGCTGGACCACCTCGCCCAGGACCTCGACCGGCAGCCGTCGCGCCAGGAGGGCCTCGGCCAGCACTTTCGTGACCAGGTCCGCGCCCAGCACGGCCAGAGTCACCGCCCAGAACAACCGCCGATCAGGCCCGCTTCCCATCTTCTTCCTTGGCCTTGCACTTGATGCACAGCCGGGCGTGCGGGAGGGCGTCCAGCCGGTCGAAGCCGATGTCGTCCCCGCACTGCTCGCACTTGCCGTACTTCTCCGGCGTCTGGTACAGGCGGCGCAGCGCCTGGTTCAGGTGCCAGAGGTAGCGGCCCTCCTGAGACGCGAACAGGAACGCTTTTTCCCGCTCCATGGCGTCCGTGCCCTGATCGGCCATGTGGAACGAATAGCTCGACAGGTCGCCGTCGGCCGCCTGAAGACTGGAATGGAAGTGCTCGTCGTAGTGCCCCAGCTCCTTCAAGACCCGGGCGCGCTCTTCCAGCAGGCGCTTCTCCAGGTGCTGGAGCTGCTTTTTGGTCAGGCCCTTGGATTTGGCTTTCGTCGTCACCGCGATCCACCCTTTCGTCCATCGTGGCGGCGCAGGGCGATGGTCACTGCGCGCCCCTCGATATCCACGTCACGCCGGATGTCCGGGTCTTCGAGGACGGCGCCCAGCACGGTCTTGCGCGCCAGCGTCTCGCCCTCGATGTAGCTCCGGAACGCCTCGGCCGCGGCCACGACGTCGGCCGGGCCCGCTACGGACAGCTCGATCCGCGTGGTGTACTCGTAGTCGGCTTCCTTCCGGAGCCGCTGGACGCGGTTCACCACTTCCCGCGCCAGCCCCTCCCGCAGCAACTCGTCCGTGAGCCTCGGATCGAGCGCCACCACGAACGGCCCGTCGGCCTGGACCAGCCAGTCACTGGCCACCTCGCGGGTGATGGTCACGTCCTCGGGGTGGAACTCGAACCCCCCCGCCCGGACCGAGCCGCCATTCTCCAATACCCGCAACTGCGCCGCTGTGAGCCCGGACACGGCCTCGGCGGCCCGGGGGGTATCCCGCCCGTAGCGCTGGCCGAGGGACCGGAAGTTAGCCTTGCCGCGGAGCGATACCAACTCGTCGTCGGACTCTACGACTTCGACCTGCTTGGCGTTGACCTCCGCCTTTAAGATATCCAGCAGCTCGCCGAAGAGCGGCCCCTTCACCCCGGCCGGCACCGCCACCCGGAGCCGGGCCACGGGCTGCCGCACCCTGAGGTTCCCCGCTTCGCGCGCCGCCCGCGCCAGCGACGCCAGGCGTCGGATCGCGGCCATCGCCGACCCCAGCTCCGGTTCCCGCCGGCCCTGGTCGGCCGGAAACGCCGCCAGGTGCACCGAGGTTCCCGTGAGCGCGCGATGCAGCCAATCCGCGAGGAACGGCGCCGCGGGGGCGAGGAGGCGGGTCACGGTCACCAGCGCTTCGTACAGGGTGGCGAGCGCCGCCGCGTCGGCGGCGCGATCGGGCGCCCAGAAGCGCGGCCGGTTCACCCGGACGTACCAGTTGGACAGTTCGTCCACGAAATCCATCGCGGCCCGCACCCCGGCCGTCACGTCGAACCCATCCCAGGCCTGCCGCACCGCCCCCACGACCTCGTCGAGCCGCGCCAAGAGCCACCGGTCGGCCAGCGGCCTCCGGGCCACCGGGGGTGCCGTGCCGGCCGGCTGCCAGTCCTGGGCGTAGAGGGCGAAGAACCCGTAGGTGTTGCGCAGGGTGTTGAGGCAGCCGCCCGCCAGGTCGCCCACCTGCTCCGGGTCGAAGCGCTTGGGCAACCACACGGCGCTCTGCCCCAGCAGGTAGAGCCGCACCGCGTCGGCGCCGTGGCGCTGAACCACCTGCCAGGGATCCACGACGTTCCCGCGGCTCTTGGACATCTTCTGCCCCTGCGCGTCCAGCACCAGCTCGTTTACGATCACGTGCTTGTAGGGGGCGGCGTCGAACACCCCCACCGCGATGGCCAGCAGCGAGTAGAACCACCCGCGGGTCTGGTCCACGCCTTCACAGATGAAGTCCGCCGGGAAGTGGGCGCCGAACTCGGCCTGGTGCTCGAACGGGTAGTGCCACTGGGCCGAGGGCATGGCGCCCGAATCGAACCAGGCATCGATCACCTCGGGCACCCGGCGCATCGTGCCGCGGCAGGCCCGACAGGCCCAGGTGTAGCCGTCAATGTGCGGCTTGTGGGGGTCGAAGTCCCCGGGGAGCGGCCGGCCCCAGCGCTCGGCCAGCTCGGCGTAGCCGCCGATCACTTCCCGGTGCTCGGGGGCCCGGTCGCACTCCCACACGTTGAGCGGCGTCCCCCAGTACCGATCGCGCGACAGCGCCCAGTCCACGTTGTTCGCCAGCCACTCCCCGAAGCGGCCCGCCCCCACCTCGGGCGGATGCCAGTGGATCTGGCGGTTCAGTTCGACCATGCGCCCCTTGAACGCCGTGGTCCGCACGAACCACGAGGTGCGGGCGTAGTAGATCAGCGCGGACTCGCACCGCCAGCAGAAGGGATAGGTATGCCGATGGGGCCGGGTCTCGAGCCAGCGCCCCTCCCGCTTCAACCGCTCGATGATGAGCCGGTTGGTCTCGTCGTCGGTCACCAGCCGGCCGTTGATCTCCGGCCAGGCGGTGCCCTGGAAGGTGCCGTCCGGCCCCACCGGATTGACGAACGCCAGGCCGTACTCGCGCCCCGCGGCGTAATCGTCGGCGCCGAAGGCGGGCGCCAGGTGGACCAACCCGGTCCCCTCCTCGGCCGACACGAACCCGGCGCCCACCACCACGCCGCGCTCGCCCTCCGGCGGTAACGGCACCACCTCGAGCGGCCGCCGGTAGCGGGTCCCGATGAGGTCGCGGCCCCGGAATCCGGCCACGCGCGTCCCCTCCGCCAGCGCCCGTCCCCGCACCCGCACCGCCCCGGCCAGCGCCGCCGCCGCGATGTAGCGCGTCCCCTCGACTTCCCACTCCCCGTACTCGAGGTCGGGATGGACCGCCACCGCGACGTTGGCGAGCAGGGTCCAGGGGGTGGTGGTCCAGACCACGAGCTGGCGGCCCGGGTCGTGTTCCAGGGGGAACGCGACGTACACCGAGTTGGTCTGTACCGTTTCGTACCCCTGCGCCAGCTCGTGCGACGAGAGCGCGGTGCCGCAGCGGGGGCAGTACGGCAGGACCTTGTGCCCCCGATAGAGCAGGCCCTTGTCGTGGAGCCGCCGCAGCAACCACCACACGCTCTCGATGTACTTCGGGTCGTAGGTGATGTAGGGGTGCTCGTAGTCCAGCCAGTACCCGATCCGGTCGGACAGCGCCTCCCAGTCGGCCTTGTAGGCGAACACGCTGTCCCGGCAGAGCCGGTTGAACCGCTCGACTCCGTACGCCTCGATCTCGCGCTTGCCGCTGATCCCGATCTGTTTCTCCACCTCGATCTCGACCGGCAGGCCATGGGTGTCCCATCCCGCGATGCGGGTCACCGCGCGGCCCAGCATCGTGTGATAGCGGCACACCAGGTCCTTGATGGTCCGCGCGAAGACGTGGTGGATGCCGGGGCGGCCGTTGGCGGTGGGCGGGCCCTCGTAGAACACGAAGGGCGGGCCCGCGCGGGTGGCCTCGATTACGCGCTGGAACAGCCGCTCGCGCTTCCACTCCGCGAGCACCTCCTGCTCCAGCGCGTCGGCCGCGAGGCGCGGGTCCAGGGCCCGGAAGGCCATCAGGGCATCCGCTCCAGCACGCCTCGCACCAGGGCGGTGAGTCGCGGCTCGGCCTCGCGGGCCGTGGCGATGATGCGCTCCACCGACGCCGGTTCCAGCGCATCGGGCAGGCACTGATCGGTGATGATCGAGAGCCCCAGCACCCGCATCCCCTGGTGCACCGCGGCGATCACTTCCGGGACGGTGCTCATCCCGACCACGTCGGCGCCCAGGGCCCGGAGCATGCGGTACTCGGCGGCGGTCTCGAGGTTCGGTCCGGTCACGGCGACGTAGACCCCCTCGCGCAGCGTCACCCCCTGCTCGAGCGCCACCTGGCGCGCCAGCGCCCGGAGATCCGGATCGTAGGCTCGCGACATGTCGGGGAAGCGCGGGCCCAGGGCGTCGTCGTTGGGACCCACCAGCGGGTTATCGCCCAGCAGGTTGATGTGATCGGCGATCAGCACCAGCTCGCCCGGCCGCCACAGCGGGTGCATGCCGCCGGACACGTTGGAGACGATCAGGGTGCGCGCCCCCAGCGCGCCGAGCACCCGCACCGGGAAGACCACCTGCTGGAGGGTGTAGCCCTCGTAGCGGTGAAATCGCCCCTGTAGGATCGCCACCCGCCGGCCCGCCAGCGGCCCCAGGAGCAGGCGACCGGCGTGGGTCTCGACGGTGGGGACCGGGAAGCCCGGGATGTCCGCGTAGGCGATCTGCGTCGCCGCCTCGAGCTGGTCCGCCAGGCCTCCGAGCCCGGTGCCCAGGATGACCGCCACCTCGGGCGCGAAGTCCGTCCGCGCGCGCACCGCGCGGACCGCCTCCGCGACCGTCACCCCTGACGGGTGTCCAGCGCCCGCAACTCGCCGAGCTGGCGTTCCAGCATGGCCCGGAACCCGCCCAGGTAGGCCTGGAACTGCCGCTCCACTTCGGCCACGCGGGCACGAATCTGGCTCTCGGCCTGGCGCGCCTCGTCCAGGATCCGCTGGGCCTGCACCTCCGCCTCCCGCACGATGGCCTGAGCTTCGCGCTCGGCGGCGACCCGCGTGTCGGCCCGGAGCTCCTGCGCCGCCACCAGCGCATCGTTCATGGCGCGTTCCCGCTCGCGAAACACGCGGAGCTGCTCGGTCAGCGCCGCCAGCCGTTCCTCCAACACCGACTTCTCCCGGATCACGCGCTCCAGCTCGTCGGCCACCCGCATGCGAAAGTCCTCGACTCCCATCGGCTCGTAGCCGCGCAGGGAGCGCCGGAACTCCTGCTTCCGGATATCCAGCGGCGTGAGGTGGAAGGCGGGTTCCTCGCTCACGTCGGCCGCGCTCCGAACAGGGCGGTACCCAAGCGGATCACCGTTGCTCCCTCCTCGACCGCCGTGGCGAAGTCGGCGGACATCCCCATCGACAGCGTCGGCAGCCATAGACCCTCCTCCTGGAGCCGATCCCGCAACGTGCGCAGCGCGCGGAACGTCCGCCGCTGGACCTCCACGTCGTCGGTGAACGGCGCCATCGTCATCAGTCCTTCCAACTTGAGGTGCTCCAGCGCCGCCACCGCCCGCGCCAGCGCCGGAGCCTCCTCCGGCGCGCATCCGCTCTTCTGCGGCTCGCGGGCGACGTTCACCTGTACCAGGACCCGCACCGTCACCCCCCGCTCGGCGGCCCGCCGCTCCAGTTCCGCCGCCAGCCGCGCGGAGTCCAGCGAGTGCACCATGACGAACCGCCCCGGCACGAACCGGGCCTTGTTGCGCTGGAGATGTCCCACCAGGTGCCAATGCGCCCGCCGGCCCACCTCGGTGTCGGTCTTCTCCAGCGCTTCCTGGATGCGGTTCTCCCCCAGTTCGGTGAGCCCCACCTCCAGCGCCGCCGCCACCGCGTCCAGGCCGAACCCTTTGGTGACGGCGACGATGGTCACCGGGTGGCTCCACCCCCCCGCGGCCTGGCGCCGGGCGATTTCCGCCCGCACTTGCGCCAGCCGCTCCGCCAGGGCGGCCGCAGTCATAGCCGCCTAAGGTAGCCCGGCCGACCCGCGGAAACAATACTGGCGTCGTAACTTACGGCCGGGGGGGAGGATTCCTCCGGGGTTCCACGACCCGGTCGAGGCCCAGGGTTTCGATCTGGCGGATCACCGCCGCCACCGCCGGGCTGGGCGACAGGTGCTGGGCCTTGCGGAAGTACTCCAGCGCCTTGGCCTGATCGCCGCCCACCGCGTACGCCTGTCCCAGCTCCAGGAAGGGGATGGCCAGGGTCGAGACCACGTTTTGCGCCGAGGCCTCGAGCCGGAGGGTGTCCACCCGGAACAGCGGGCCCCACCGGTAGACCCGGTTCACCAGGTACTCGGTGCGCTCCACGTCCACCAGGTAGCCCTGAATCCCCGGGGTGAACCCGCGGACCGTGTCGGGGCGGCCGGGGAAGACCTCGGTCACGAGACCTCGCAACACCAAGGCGCGCTGGAGATCGAGAAAGGTGCTCCCGGCCGAGCCCAGCCCGAAGGCGACGGGCCGCTTCCCCAACCACTTCGCGAGCACGAACACTACCGCCTGGTCCGCCGGCCGGAGCACGGTACCGCCCCGAATCGGGATGGTCGCGCCCGCGGCTTGCAGGGCGACATCCTCGTCGACCCGCACCACGCCCAGCCTCGCGATGGTGGTATCGTCGAGGTCGAAGAGTGGCCCCTCGGGCCGGCTGGGGTCGCGGGGGTAGATGGGGGGTGCCCGCTCCGGATCGTACGGGCCCGGCGGGCGGTCGCGCACGAACCGCAGGTGCCAGTCGGTGTTGGCCAGCGACAGGTTGACCATGCGCACGTCGGGGCGCACGCCCTCGACCTCCTGCGCGTACCAGAGCGGGTAGGTGTCGTTGTCGCCGTAGGTGAAGAGCACGCCGTAGGGCGGCACGGACTGGAGCAGGTTGTAAGCCCAGTCCCGCGCCAGCGTGGCGTCGGGGCCATGGCGCCGCGAGGCCGCCCGGAAGTTGAGGACCAACGGGAGCGCCGCGAGCAGGAGCACTCCCATCCCCCCGCGTCTCCACCTCCCCGCCAGCCGGCGAGCCCACTCGACCAGCCCCAGCGCCGCAAACAGCCCCCAGGTCTGGAAGCTCACCGTGAAGAAGTAGTCGCGCTCGCGCACCTCGTGCTCGTCGATGGTGCGGTACTGTTCCCAGAAAAGCGAGAACCCCGGCTTGAAGTTCATGTAGACCACGAGGCCAAAGCCGGTCACCAGCCAGAGGCCCACGAGCAGGGCGAAGGTCGAGCGGTCGCGGCGCCGGAGGGCCGCCAGTCCGCCGGCGCCGAGTGCCAGGAACAGGAGGGTGACGGCCAGCCGGCCCGTGAGGCCCGCGGGCACGCCTCGCATGATGCCGGCGGCCCACTGCCAGTCGAAGTACTGGAAGTAGTTCACCAGCTGCTGCCAGAGCAGCAGCGGTGTACGGCCGGGGTTCTCCGGCCCGGGGAGGAATCGAGGGTCGTCGAGCAGGCCGCGGGGCGGGTACTGTTCTCGCCGGATCACGCTCACCAGGCGGTCCCAGGTCTCCGGGTCCGCCATGTCCAGCACCGGATCGAGCCCGGAGCGGAT
>DATLXT010000186.1:0-16862 GCA_035575475.1 Gemmatimonadales bacterium
CCGTCCCCCCCGGCCCCCCCGGCCCGGGCTCTCCGACTGCGATGAGGAGGACGACCTCCGGGTGGCGGCGCTCAACGCCCTGCTCCAGATGGACGCGGAGCGCGCGGTGCCGGTCCTCAAGACTGTGCTGGCTCAGCGCGACTCGGGCTCGGCTTGTCTCCGGCGCCGGGCCGTTTTCCTGGTCTCGCAGAAGCGCACCCCGGAAACCGAGGACGTGCTCCTCGACGCGGCGCGGCGCGATCCCGACCTGGAAGTGCGCGAACAGGCGGTCTTCTGGCTCTCGCAAGTGGGGACCGACAAGGCGGTGGCGGCGCTCGATTCGATCCTGCGTCACGCCGCCGAGGAGTCGCTTCAGGAGAAAGCCGTCTTCGCCCTCTCCCAGCAACGGAACCCCCGCGCGGCGGCGGCGCTGCGCGCCTACGCCGAACGTCGGGACGTGCCCGCCCGCATCCGCGAGCAGGCCATCTTCTGGTTGGGCCAGCAGGGATCGCCCGAGACCGCGGCGTTTCTGAAGGCCCTGTTCCCGCGGCTCGACCACGACGACCTGAAAGAGAAGGTGCTGTTCTCGGTTTCGCAGTTGCGAGGCGACGAGCATGGGCGGTGGCTGCTGGAAGTCGCGCTGGACCGCGGCCAGAGCGTGGAGATCCGCAAGAAGGCCCTCTTCTGGGCGGGGCAGAACCGCCGCCTTCCGATCGCGGACCTGGTCCGGCTCTACGACCGCACCGACGATCGCGAGATGCGGGAGCAGCTGGTGTTCGTCTATGCGCAACGGCACGAACCCGAAGCGGTGGACAAGCTGCTCGAGATCGCGAAAGGCGATCCGGACCGGGAGCTCCGCAAGAAGGCGATCTTCTGGCTGGGCCAGTCGCGCGATCCCCGGGTGGCCGAGCTGCTGCTCCAAATCATCCAGAGCGAGCCCTGAGGCCGAGCGCCGCCGGTCCCGACACCGTCCCGCCCAACCGGCGCCTCGTATATTCCCCTCATGCCGTTCTGGACTTTTCGCCGCGCGGCGGCCGCCGCGCTGGGGCTGGGTGTGCTCGCGGGACTGAGCTGGGCCGCGGTGGTGGTGGCGGTGGCCGTGACGGCGACCCGGGGGCAGGCGGCGCCGGCCGACGCCATCGTGGTGCTGGGCGCGGCCCAGTATAACGGCCGCCCCTCGCCGGTCTTCCGCGCGCGGCTGGACCACGCGGCCGCGCTCTACGTCCGGGGCTACGCGCCGGTGATTCTCGTGACCGGGGGCGTGGGCCGAGGCGACACGCTCAGCGAGGCGGAAGTGGGCCAGCGCTACCTGGTGCAGGCGGGCCTCCCCTCGGACGCCGTGATCGCCCTCGCGCCCACTCGGAGCACCTATCGAGCGCTCCGGGCCGTAGCCGACTGGTTCGGCCCGCGGGCCAGCCGCCGAGCCTTGTTCGTGAGCGACGGGTTCCACATGCTCCGCCTGCGCCTGGTCGCCCCCCGCCTCGGCCTGGTCCCGCTCACCTCCCCCGCCCCGGGGTCGCCCATCCACGCCAGCGCCCGGCGCAACCTCGGCTACATCCTGGCCGAGGGCTTCAAGGTCCCCGCCGCCTGGCTCCTTCACCACTAAATAAGGAAGCGCCCGATGCAGATGGGGAGCCGTCGCATCTACAGCGGCCGCGTCGTGGCCCTGGACGTCGATACCGTCCGCTACCCGGACGGGTCCACCGGCGAACTCGAGATGATCCGCCACCCGGGCGCCGCGGCGGTCGTACCCGTGGCCTCGGACCCCACCGGCCGGGACCCCACCCTGCTCCTCATCCACCAGTATCGTTACGCCGCCGGAGGGCCCCTGTGGGAAATCCCGGCCGGTCGGCTGGCGCCCGGCGAGCAGCCGGCCGACTGCGCCCGGCGGGAGTTGCTGGAGGAGGTGGGGGTGACCGCCGGCCGCTGGGAACCGCTGACCACGATCTGGACCACCCCCGGGTTCACCGACGAGCGCATCCATCTCTTCTGGGCGGCGGACCTCAAGGCCGGCGCCCACGCCCGGGATGCCGACGAGTTCATCGAGGTGGCGCCGCGTCCCCTCTCGGAGGTGCTGGCGGCGATCCGGAGCGGGGAGATCTGCGACGCCAAGACGGTGGTGGGCGTCCTGTATATGGCGAGATTCGTGTTCGGCCTGTAGCTTGGGTGTGTCCACCCGGACGGACGGGACCCCCGAGCTGGCCGGATGCCGGCGGGCAAGTCAAGCCGCCGCAACGCGTTCCACGAAGGCACGTCGCCGGTACGGTTCCTGCCGCACCGCCAGCGGGGGAGGCGGCTATCCGCCCGGCAGTTCTGCTCGACACCCGGAGCGTGCATGCGGGCACTTCTCAAGCCTAAGGGGCGGCCGGTCGAGTCGCTGCGAGCGCTCGAGCGCGAGCGGTTGCACGAGCTCGACGACGGGCACGTGGTGATGCGGCATCTGGCGGGGGATCCCCAGGCGTTCGGGACGCTGGTGGACCGCTATCAGACGCGGCTCTTGAATTTCATCAACCGCACGATCGGTGACCGCGAGCGCGCCGAAGACCTGGTCCAGGAGGTGTTCATTCGGGTCTTCCGCCACATCCACCGGTTCGACCAGACCAAGAAGTTCTCGACCTGGATCTATACCATCGCGTCGAACCTGGCCAAGAACGAGTTGCGGAACCGGAGCCGCAACCCCTTGGTGCTCTTCCAGACCATCAAGAAGAATTGGGAAGCGGACCACCGCCCGCTCCAGTTCGAGGACGCGAGCGCCCGGCCCGACGATCTCTACCGCAAGCGGTTCCTCAGGGAAGCGGTGGAGCGCTGTGTGGCTCAGCTGCCGACGCACCACCGCGAGGTGTTCGTGCTCCGCGAGCTGGAGGGCAAAGGCTACCAGGAGATCGCCGAGATCACCGGATGCAATCTCGGCACGGTCAAGAGCCGGCTGAACCGGGCCCGGAACAGCTTCGCCCAGCTCATCGGCCCGCTCCTGGAATAACCTCCCTCCCCCCGGCCCCGGGGGATCCGGGGCGGCGGGGTGCCGGGGAACCCTCTGCGGTCGGCACGGTACCAGAGACGCACGGCATGGACTGCCCCGAATTCCTGGCCCGCTATAGCGATTTTCGCGACGGTTTGGTGACTTCGCCGCGGGAGGTCCGGCGTTTCGAGCGCCACCTGGGCCGCTGTCCCCGCTGTCGCCGCTACGACGCGGCCGTGCGGCGGGGGGTGGTGGCGCTTCAGGCGGCCGAGACGGTCGAGCCCTCGCCCGGGTTTCGGCGCCGCCTGGAAGAGCGTCTCCGGCGCGAGCAGTTGCGGGCGGCGGCGCCCGTCCTGCCCGCGCGGGCTGGCGTCGCGGCGGCGCTGTTTCTCGCGGTCGCGCTGACCCTCGTGGCGCTGGAGACCGTAGCGGCCGGACGCCGGGTGGCGCTCGCCCCGGAGTTGCCGCCCGTGCCGTTCCCCAAGCCCGTGGCGCAGGCCGGGCTCCCGCTGGTCAGCTTCCAGGATCCCCGCGCCAGTGTCCTGGGCGGGAACCCCAGCCCCTACGGCACCGCCCTGGCCCAACCCGCCAGCATCGCGATCGAGCCCGTCACGGCCGGCCGCTAGAGCGGGGCGGGCAGGTGGCGCCGGGCGCGGATCGTCTCTAGGCATTTCCCGAAGCCGGCGGTACCTTCCGATCAGTATGGGAGTTCTGTCCGCTGATGCGCTCGCTCGGAGCGTACGCAAAGCCCCCCCCGACCCCGTCTACTACCTCTACGGCGACGAGGATCTTCTCAAGGACGAGGCGGTGCGGGCGGTGTGCGACGCGGCGCTGGCCCCGGAGGCGCGGGACTTCAATCTCGACGTGCGCGCGGCCCCCGAGCTCGATGCCGAGGCGCTCCACACGCTTCTGAACACGCCCCCGATGTTGGCCGAGCGCCGCGTCGTGGTGCTCCGGGAGGTCCAGGCGATGCGCAAGAAATCGCCGGCCCGGGAGGCCCTGCTCGCCTACCTGGCCAACCCCAGTCCCACGACCGTCCTGGTCCTGGTGCAGGCCGGGGGCGACCCGCCTGAGGCCGATCTCGCCCGGGGCGCGACCGCGGTCGAGTTGGCCCGGCTCCCACCCGACCGGGTAGCGCGCTGGGCCACCCGCCGCGCCAAGGAGGCGGGTCTCGAGCTCGAGCCCGAGGCCACGGCGCTGCTGGTGGCCACGGTGGGCGACGATCTGGGGGTGTTGGCCCGGGAGCTGGAGAAGCTCGCGGGCTTGGGCGCCGGCGGACGCGTCACTCGCGAGCAGGTGGCGGCGCTGGTCGGCGTGCGGCACGGGGAGACGGTGCACGACCTGGTGGACGCGGTGCTGGACCGGGAGTTCGCGCGGGCGGCCCGGCTGGTGGAGCCGGTGCTCGAGCAGGCGGGGATGACCGGGGTGCGGATCGTCACGGCCCTGGGGACCGCGCTCCTCGGGACGGCGCTGGCGCGGGCCGAGCTCGAGGCGGGGACCCCGCGCGGCCGGCTTCCCGACGTCGTGTTCCGGCATCTCGTCGGCGCCCGCCCGTCCGGGTTGCGGGCGTGGAGGGAAGAAGCGGCGCGCTTCGCGCGCCGGGCCGAGCGCTGGACCGCGGCGGAGTTGTCGCGCGCCCTGCGCCTCGCCCTCGAAGCCGATGGCGCGCTGAAGCGCGGCGGCGTGTCGCGGGACCACGGGATCGTGACGCAACTGGTGCTCGGCCTGGCGGTGCCGGAGCGGGAGGCGGCGTGACGGCGCGCCGGGCGGTGCTGGCGGTCGGGTCGCTGGCCGCCTTGGTCGCCTCGGCCGCCCTCGGCGCCCAGTCCGACCCTCGCCTGCTCGAGGCGATCCGCCTCGCCCAGGGCGGCCGCCAGGACTCGGCGCGGGCCGTGGTGAGCCGCTTGCTCGCGACCCTGGCGCCCACCGACTCCGTGTACCCTGAGGCGCTCTATGCGGCGGGCATCCTGGGTCAGGACGCCCGCACCATCACCACCCATCTCCAGCGCGTGGTGGTGGAGTACGGGCAGTCGCCCTGGGCGGACGACGCCCTGCTGCGACTGGCCCAGTTTCATTTCGCCCAGAACGACCCCGCCTCCACCGTGCAGTCGGCCGAGCGGCTGCGGCGGGACTATCCCGACTCGCCGCTCCGGCCCCGGGCCGCCTTCTGGGGCGCCCGGGCGTATTTCGCGCTGCGCGACGAGGCCAGCGGGTGCGCGCTGATCCGGGAGACCATCGCCGGGGCGGGCGACGACGTGGAGCTCCGCAACCAAGCGGAGTTCTACGCCGCCCGCTGCGCGACGGCGGGGGGCCCGCCGGCGCCCGATACGGCGCGTCCCCTGACGGGGTACTCGGTGCAGGTTCTGGCCGTGCGGAACGCCCAGCAGGTGGACGACATGCTCACCCGCCTCCGGGTGATGGGGTTCCCCGCCCGCGTGGTGCGCGACACGTCGGGGTTCTTCAAGGTCCGGGTCGGGCCCTATCCCACGCGCGAGGAGGCGGAGCGCGCCCGGTCCCGCCTGCGCACCCGGCTCGGCGGGCAGCCGTTCGTGGTCAGCGAGCCGTGAGTCCCCGGGTCTCGGCCGACACGCCGCTGATGCAGCAGTACCGCGAGATCAAGGCGCGGCATCGGGACGCCATCGTGTTCTTCCGGATGGGCGACTTCTACGAGATGTTCGACGACGACGCCCAGCTCGCCGCCCGCGAGCTGGGCCTCACGCTCACCAGTCGCAACAACGGCGGGGCGTCGGACGTGCCCCTCGCGGGGGTACCGGTCAAGGCCGCCACCGAATACCTCCGCCGCCTGCTCGCCCGAGGATACCGCGTGGCCATCTGCGAGCAGGTCGAAGACCCGAAGCTCGCCAAGGGGATCGTGCGGCGGGAGGTGGTCGAGACGGTCACGCCGGGCACGGTCCTGGCCGACGACTGGCTCGAGCGCGGGCGCAACAACTTTCTGGTGGCCCTGAATCCCTTGGGCGACGCCTGGGGACTCGCGGCGCTGGACCTCACCACCGGGGAGTTCCTGCTCGAGACCGTGGCGCCCGGGGACCTGGGGGCGGCCCTGGCCCGCTACGAGGCCGCGGAGCTGGTGCTGGCCCAGGGGACGACCCTGCCCCCCGACGCGGGCGCGCCCGCCGCCGTGGCCTGGCGGGAGGCGTGGGAGTTCGATCCTGAGCTCGGGCGGGAGGATCTCACGCGGCCGTGGGGCCTGGCCTCGCTCGAGGGGCTCGGGATCGAGCCGGCCGATCGGGCCGCGGTGGGAGCGGCGGGCGCCCTTCTGCGCTACGCCCGCGAGGTCAAGCCGTCGGGGCTGCCGCATCTCGCACGCCCCCGGGTGCGGCGCCGGGGCGACGTGGTTCCGCTCGACGAGATGACCCGGCGGAACCTGGAGCTGGTGGAGCCCCTGCGCCCGGGTGACCGCGGCGCCACCCTGCTCGCGGTGCTGGACCGAACGGTCACGCCCATGGGGGCGCGCCTGTTGCGGCGCTGGCTGCTCGCGCCCCTGACCGACCCCGCGGCCATCAACGCCCGGCTCGACGCCGTGGAGGTGCTGGTGGGAGATCCCCGAGGACGCGACCGCCTGCGCGAGGCGGCGGCCGGAGTGCGGGATCTCGAGCGGCTGGCGGGCCGGGCCGCGATGGGCCGCGCCAGCCCCCGCGAGCTGGGCGCGCTGCGCGATTCGCTCCTGCGGCTCCCCGACGTGCGCGAGGCGCTCGACGGCATCGAGGGCCGGGAGCGTTCCGCCCTGCTCGAGCGGGCGGCCGACGGATTCGATTTGCTGGCGGACCTGGGGGAGGAGCTGCGCCGCGCCCTGGTGGATCGGCCGCCCGCCCAGCTGGGCGACGGCGACGCGGTGCGTCCCGGCTACGATCCCGAGCTCGACGAGCTGCGGGACGCCCGGGACGGGGGCAAGCGCTACATCGCCGCGCTGCAGGCGCGCGAGCGCGAGCGCACCGGCATCCCCTCGATCAAGGTCGGCTTCAACAAGGTGTTCGGCTACTACCTGGAGGTCACGCGGCCGCATCTCGACCGGGTGCCGGCCGATTACGAGCGGCGCCAGACCCTCGCCGGAGCGGAGCGTTTCGTCACGCCCGAACTCAAGGCCTACGAGGAGAAGGTGCTGGGCGCCGAGGAGCGCATCGCGGCCCGCGAGGCCGAGGTGATGGACGCCCTGCGGCGGCGGGTGGGGGCGGCGGTGGCGCGGGTGCAGGCCAGCGCCGCCCTGCTGGCGCGGCTCGACGTGTGGGCGGCGCTGGCCGATCTGGCCCAGCGCGAAGACTACACGCGCCCCGTGGTGAACGACGGGTTCGAGATCGCGCTCGAGGCCAGCCGGCATCCCGTGGTGGAGCGGATGCTGGCGCGCGAGGCCTTCATCCCCAACGACGTCCGGCTGGACCAGGCGGCGCGGGTCCTGCTCCTCACGGGGCCGAACATGGCGGGCAAGTCCACCCTGCTGCGGCAGGTCGGGCTCGCGGTGCTGCTGGCGCAGATGGGCGCCTTCGTCCCGGCCCGGCGCGCGGTCGTCGGCGTGGTGGACCGGGTGTTCACGCGGGTGGGGGCGTCGGACAACCTGGTCCGCGGCCAGTCCACCTTCATGGTGGAGATGAGCGAGACCAGCGCCATCCTCCACGGGGCCACCCGGCGGAGCCTGGTCCTGCTCGACGAGATCGGGCGCGGCACCTCGACCTACGATGGCGTGGCCATCGCCTGGGCGGTGACCGAGTTCCTGCACAACACGCTGGGGTGCAAGACCATCTTCGCCACCCACTATCACGAGCTGACTCAGCTCACCGAAGAGCTCGAGCACGCGCGGAACTTCAACGTCGCGGTGCGCGAGGTGGGGGACACGGTGGTGTTCCTGCACCGCCTGGAGCCGGGGGGCGCGGACCGCTCCTACGGGATTCACGTGGGCCGGCTGGCGGGCCTGCCCGATGCGGTGGTGGCCCGGGCCTGGCAGGTGCTGAAGCTGCTCGAAGCCGGCCATCACGTGGCCCGGCAGGCGCCGCCGCCCGCCGCGGCGCCGCCCGACGCGGTGCAGCTGGGACTCTTCGGGGGCCCGGCGGGCGCGCACCCCGTGGTGCGGGAGCTCGAGGGGCTCGACCTCGACACCCTGTCGCCGCTCGAGGCGCTGAATCGACTGGCCCGCTGGCAGCGGCAGCTCAAGGAGCGGGCATGAGACGCGGGGCGCTGGTGTGCGCGGTCGGAGTGCTGGCCGGGTGCGGGGGCGCGGAGCCGGCCGCCGATCAGTCGTCGCCGATCTACACGCCGCCCGACGCCGAGCCGCCGGTGGCCATCAACGCCGAGTCCCCGATCCAGTACCCGCCCGCGCTGTACGACCAGAAGATCGAGGGCGACGTCATCCTGCGCCTGTTCGTGGATTCCACCGGGCGCCTGGTGCCCGAGTCCACCCGGGTGGCGGAGTCCAGCGGGTACCCGGCGCTCGACTCCGCGGCGCTCGCGGGCGCGGGCCGGCTGCGGTTCGCTCCCGCGCGGCGGCGGGGGATCGCGGTGGCCACCGCGTTCCTCCAGCCGATCGAGTTCCGTCATCCCGAGGGCGCGGTGCTCAAGGGAGCACCCTGATGCCTCCGCACGAGCGCCCCTACGCGAACATCGTGGAGACCATCGGCTGGACCCCTCTGGTCCGGCTGAACCGGGTCACCCAGGGGCTCCGCACGCCGGTCTACGCCAAGGCGGAGTTCTTCAATCCGGGGGGTTCGGTGAAGGACCGGATCGGGATCGCGATGATCGAGGCGGCCGAACGGGAGGGGAAGCTCAAGCCCGGCGGGCTGGTGGTGGAGGCGACCTCCGGGAACACCGGCGTGGGCCTCGCGATCGCGGCGGCGGTGAAAGGTTATCGCTGCGTCTTCACCATGCCCGACAAGATGTCGCAGGAGAAGGCCCGCCTGCTCCGCGCCCTGGGCGCCGAGGTGATCATCACCCCCACCGCGGTGCCGCCCGACCACCCCGAGAACTACATCATGAAGGGGCGCGCCATCGCCGCGGCCCATCCCAACGCCATCTTCGTGGACCAGCACTACAACCCGGTGAACCCCGAGGTCCACTACCGCACCACCGGGCCGGAGATCTGGACCCAGACCGAGGGCCGGGTGACGCATTTCGTCTGCGCGCCGGGCACCGGCGGTACCGTGAGCGGCGCCGGCCGCTACCTCAAGGAGCGCAACCCCGCGCTGCGGGTGATCGCGGGCGACCCGGTGGGGTCGATCTACGCCGAATACGCCGCCACCCGGCGCAGGGGCGAGGGGCATCCCTACAAGGTCGAAGGGATCGGGGGCGACAAGATCCCGAGCTCGCTCCACTTCGACGTGATCGACGAGTGGGTGGTGGTGAGCGACCGCGACGCCATGCTGATGGCGCGCCGGCTGGCGCGGGAAGAGGGGCTCCTGGTCGGGGGCTCGACCGGGGTGAACGTGGCGGCGGCGCTGGAGGTGGCCCGGCGGCTGGAGGACCCCGCGGCCCTGGTGGTGACCATCCTCTGCGATACCGGGGAGCGCTACCTCTCCAAGGTCTACTCCGACGAGTGGCTCCGGGAGAACCAGCTGCTCGAGGCGGAGCGCCTCACGGTGCAGCGCATTCTGGCGGCGAAAGAGAACGGCTCGCCTCCGCTGGTCCAGGTGGCGCCCAGCGCCACGGTGCGGCAGGCCCTGAACCTCATGAGCACCTACAACGTGTCGCAGCTGCCCGTGATCGACGGGGCGGAGGGGGTGGGAGCGGTGTCGGAGCAGGCGCTCATGGCGCGGGCCCTGGAGGACCCCGCGACCCTGGACCGTCCCGTGGCCGAGGTCATGGACCCGCCGTTCCCGGTGGTGGACGCGGAGTATCCGGTGGACCGGCTGGGCGCGCTGCTCTCGCGCGAGACGCCGGCCGCGCTGGTGCGGCGCGAGGGGAGGATTTCGGGCATCGTGACGCGGTACGACCTCCTGCACCAGCTCGCGGGCATCCGCTGATGCGGATCGTGGTGCTCACCGGCGGCGCCACCGAGGAGCGGGCGGTGGCGTTCGCGGGCGCCGCTCAGATCGTCCGGGCGCTGCGGGCCCGGGGGCACGAGGTGCACGTGGTGGATACCGTGACCGGCCTGCTCGACGAGGCGGGCGAGCGGGCGCTCCTCGCCGAGAGCGTGGGCGGCGCGCCCCCGCCGGTGACGGACCTGGACCGGCGCGAGCGCGCCATGCTCTCGAACGGGTTGGCCGAGCTCCCCGTCCTCCGAGGCGCGGACGTGGTCTTCCCCTGCCTCCACGGCGGCCGCGGCGAAGGCGGGACGCTCCAGGCGGTACTCGACGTCCTCGGCGTCCCCTACACCGGCAGCGGCGCCCTGGGGAGCGCCCTGGCGCTGGACAAGGATCTCTCCAAGCGGCTGTTCCGCGCCGCCGGGGTCCCGGTGCCGGCGTGGTTCGTGACCCCGCCCCCGGTCGCCCCGGAGGACGTCACCACGGCCCTGGGCTGGCCGGTGATCGTGAAGCCGGCCCGGCAGGGCTCGACCGTGGGCCTCACCCTGGTGAAGCACGCCAAGGATCTCGATGCGGCCGTCGCCCTGGCCCGCCAGCATGACGCCGAGGTGCTGGTCGAGCAGTTCATCCCCGGCCGCGAGTTCACGGTCGGCGTGCTGGGCGACGTCCCCCTTCCCGTCGGGGAGATCATCCCGAAGCACGAGATCTTCGACTACGAGTGCAAGTACACGCCGGGGATGACGGAGGAGCTCTTCCCCGCCCCCATCGACACCGCCCTGGCACGACAGCTTCAGGAGATGGCCCTCACCGCCCACCGGGCGCTCAAGCTGGGCGGCTATTCCCGGATCGACTTCCGCGTGAACCCCGAGGGCGACATCTTTTGTCTCGAGGCCAACAGTCTCCCGGGCATGACCCGGCTGAGCCTGTTCCCGCAGGCGGCCCGCGCGGCGGGACTGGAGTACGGCGAGATGTGCGAGCGGATCTGCGCCCTCGCCCTGGGGCGGAACAACTCCCGGGGCGCCGGGGGATAACACGGCAGAGCCAGGCCGGGACGCCTCACGATGGACCAGCAGCGGATGTTCGGCATGACCCCCTGGGTGCTGCGGCTGTTCGCCGCCAACCTGCTGGTGTTTCTGCTCCAGCTCACGCTGTTCACCGGCCGGTGGTTCGTGGCGGGGTACGGCTTCGACCCGGTCCACGCCTTCGACCGCCCCTGGACCTTCGTCACCTACATGTTCCTGCACGGAGGCGTGCTGCACCTGGCCTTCAACCTGCTGGCCTTGTTCGTGTTCGGGCCGCCGGTGGAGGAGCGCCTGGGCGGGAAGACCTTCATCGGGTACTACCTGCTGTGCGGCCTCGGGGGCGCGGTGCTGTCCTACCTCTTGGCCCAGGCGATCAAAGTGGGCGTCACCATCGGCGCCTCGGGGGCCATCTTCGGCGTGGCGCTGGCCTTCGCCTGGTTCTGGCCGGACCAGCGGATCGCCGTGTTTCCGCTGCCGGCGCCGATCCCGGTCCGCTGGCTGGTGGCGTTCCTGGTGGCGATTTCCCTGCTGCTCGCGTGGGCCGGCGCCACCGACGGCGTGGCGCACCTGGCGCACCTGGGCGGCTTCGCGGCAGGGTTCCTCTACCTCAAGAGCCAGGACTGGCGGCTGGCCCGGGCGGAGCGCCACCTGCGCGGGCTGGCCGAGCCCAGCCTGAAGGTGCATTCCGCGGCCCGGGCCGCGGGCGGCACGTCCGGCCCGCCCCCGCGGCGGTCGCGCCCCGCCGATCGCGACGCGGTCCAGGCGGAGATCGATCGGGTGCTGGACAAGATCTCGGCCCGCGGCATGGCGAGCCTCACGCCGGCCGAGCGGAAATTCCTCGCGGAGATGAGCCGGAAGATGCGCGATCGGGAGTGACCCGGGGCTCCGTGTCAAGGCCGCCCTCGGGACCGCCGAGGTGAGCGTGCGCTGACCCGCGGCTTGTGGGCGGCGCGGGCGGTTCCCAAATTGGGACGGCCAGCGCGCGCCATGCTCGTCAATCTCGTCCCCGAGTTCTTCGCCTGCCTCGCGGCCGCCGATCCTCTCGCCGCCTACCACGATTACCTGGACCGCCATCGGCTGGTGCTCGCCGCCTACTGGCACAACTACGTGCTGGATCTCGACTCCCCGCACGCGGAGCGGGTGATGGCGGACGCGCTGCGCGCCGACCGGAGCGATTTGCGCCGGCTGCTCGGGGAGGTGGACGTGGTGACGATCGCGGAAGAGGCGCTGGCCCGGGCGCTCGAGCGGCTGGAGGCCGACTGCCCGGTGGACCTGTACCTCATGGTGGGCGTCGGTGCGGCCAACGCGGGCGAGCTGGTGGTGGACGGCCGGGGCCTGGCGTTCGTGTGCGTCGAGCATTTCACCGGCCGCCCCAATCCCGAGACCTACGGACTCGGCCTCGCGCCCCGGGCCGTGGCGTTGTGGGTGGCGCACGAGGCGGCCCACGCGGTGCGCTACACCTCGCCCACCAGCCGGGCGGCGTTGCGCCGCCTGGTGGCCGAACAGCGGGGCTACTACGACTACTGGGAGACCGGGAGCCGGGCGACCCTGCGGGAACTGCTGGTCAACGAGGGGGTGGCGGTGGCCGCGGCGCAGGCCGTGGCCCCGGGGTTCGGGGCCTGGGAATACTTCGGCTACACCCGGCGGCAATATCGGCGGATTCGCGAGATGGACGCCTTCCTGCGCCGAGTCTCGACCCCGGATCTGGACGGGAGCGGCCTGGGTCTCCGCCTGCGCTATCTCTCGGGCGGCGTGCGGCCCGCGGCGCGGCAGGTCGGCTCGCGGATTCTGCCCGAGCGGTCGGGTTACTATCTCGGTCTGCGGCTCGTGGAGCCGCACCTGGCGGAGCACGGCGTCGCGCGGACGGTGCGGGCCTCGGCGGAGGACTGCCGGGAGGCCGAGGCGCGCGCGGCGGGGACGGGGGCGGGGGCGGGGGCGGGGATGCACAGCGCGTGAGTCCTCAGCGCAGGGTCGAGCGCCGGCGCAATCGGCCGCTGCGCGAGGTGCTCGACGAGCTGCTCGAGCACACCCGGATGATCGCGCGGCGGGCCAAAGAGATGACGCCCGAAGAACTGGACTACGCGGAGCAGCGCCTGGAGTGGCTGGCCGACGAGGTGTGGCGGCTGGCCACCGGGGCGCCGCCGGCGTGATAGGCGCCGGCGCGGGTGTTAGGTTTGGGGTGCCTATGGCGGCGGAGCGGCGGCGCGGCGAGTTCCGAGTGACGGTCACCAAGGAAGACCTGGTGTTCGCCGCCGCCCACTTCATCACGCTGCCGGGGCACCGGTGCGAGTCGCTCCACGGGCACAACTACCGGGCCGGCCTGGTGGTGGAGGGAGGGCTCGAGCCGGAAGCCTGGTACGTGCTGGACTTCGTGGCCCTGAAGCGCCTGATGAAGCGGCTCACCGACGAGTGGGATCACAAGGTGCTCCTCCCCACCCGCAACCCCAAGCTGGCCGTAACCCGCCGCGACGACGCGGTCGAAGTCGCCTTCGACGGCCGGGTGCGCTACCGGTTCCCCGAGCGGGATTGCGTGCTGCTCCCGATTCCCAACACCACGGTCGAGATGCTGGCCGAGCACCTGGCGGACCGGGTGGCGGCGGAGCTGGCGCAGGCGGGCGCCCGGGCCGTGCGGGCGCTGGAGATCGAGGTGGAGGAGAACTTCGGCCAGTCGGCGGTCTACCGCACGGTGCTGGACTGATGGCCGGCCGCGAGCGCCTGTCGGACGAGCAGATCACCCGGGAGCTCGCCACCCTGCCCGGATGGCGCTACGAGCCGGGCGCGGGCAAGGGGCCCGGCGCACTGGCGCGCACCTACAAGACCGACGGCTGGCGGGCCACGTTGCTCCTGGTCAACGCCATCGCCTACCTGGCCGAAGCGGCCGATCACCACCCCGATCTCGAGGCGCACTGGGGCAGCGTGGTGGTGCGAATCTCGACTCACAGCGCGGGCGGGGTGACCCCGACGGACTTCGAGTTGGCTCGGCAGATCGAGGACACCGCGCAACGCGGGATCAAGCGCCACCTGATCGAGGGGTAGCGCGCCCCTCATTTCCCGACGCAGAAGGTCGCGAACACCCGGTCCAGCACCTCGTCCGGCGTCACCGCGCCGACCAGATCGTCGAGCGCCGTGACGGCCGCCCGGAGGTGCGTGGCCGCCGCCGCCGCATCCACCCCGGCCTCCCGCGACCGCCAGAACTCGTCCAGCTCGGCCAGCGCGCGCTCCAAGGCCGCCCGGTGCCGCGCCCGGGTCACCACCGGTTCGACGTCGCCGCGCCGCAGCAGGGCGCCGAAGGCGGTCTCGGCGAGCCGGCGCTTCAGCTCGGCGAGGCCCTGCCCCGTGATCACGGAGACGGCGAGGGGGGCGGGCGGGGCGGGGCAGGGCTCGACCAGGTCGGCCTTGGTAGCGACCGGGACCACCGCCGCCGTCACGCCCGCCAAGAACGCCGCTCGCTCGTCGGCAGCCCGCGCACCGGACGCCGGGCACTCCTCGCAGTAGAGCACCAGATCGGCCGCGCCCAGGTACTTCCGGCTGACCTCGATCCCGATCCGTTCCACCCGATCGGCGCTGGCGCGGAGGCCCGCCGTGTCCACCAGCCGAAACGGGAATCCTTCGATCACGGTGTGGGCCTCGATGGCATCGCGCGTGGTCCCGGGGATCTCGGTGACGATGGCGCGCTCGGTCCCGAGGAGCGCGTTGAAGAGCGACGACTTGCCGGCGTTGGGCGGGCCCGCGATCACCAGCAGCGCGCCTTCCCGCAACCGCTCCCCCTCGGGCGCGGTACGCACCAGGTCGGCGATCCGGCCGCGCAGCGCGGCCCACGCCCGCCGCACCCGCTCCGGATCCACCGGGCCCTCGTCTTCCTCCGGAAAATCGATCTCGTAGGCGATGAGCGCCTCGAGGCCGAGGAGGTCGGCCCGCAGGGCCGCGAGGCGGTCGGAGAGCCCCCGCTCGAGCTGGTGGAGCGCCTGGCGGCGCTGGGCCGGGGCCCCGGCGTCGATCAGATCGGCCGTGGCCTCGGCTTGCAGCAGGTCCATCTTCCCGTGGAGCAGCGCGCGGCGCGTGAACTCCCCGGGCCGGGCGGGTCGCGCCCCGGCCGCCCCCAGCGCCGCCACCGCTTCGGCCGGCACCAGGAGGCCCCCATGGGTCGAGATCTCCACCAGATCCTCGCCGGTGTAGGAGTGCGGGCCCGAGTAGCACACCGCCAGGACCTCGTCCACCGGGTCGCCGGTGCCAGGATGGCGGAGGCGGGCCCGAAACACCGCGCGGGCAGGCTCGGGCCGGAAGGGTTGGAGGCAGCGGGCCGCCACCGCAAACGCCCCGCTCCCCGAGAGGCGGATCAGCGCGAGCGCCGAGCGTCCGGGGGGCGTAGCCAGGGCGACGATGGGATCGGACAACATCGAGCCGGCGACGTCGGCGTCGCTCGCCGACGTCCGATGAGTCTAGCCCTTGCCGGCCTGCTGCCGCAGCCGCCGGCGCGCGATCCAGTACTGCTGGGGCAAACTCAGCAGGTTCTGCACCGTGTAGTACAGGTTCAAGCCGGATGCCAGACGGAAAAAGAACACCACCATCATGACGGGCATCACGTAGAGCATCATCCGGCTCTGGGGATTCGGCGGCACGCCGATCTGCCCCAGCCGCATCAGCGCGAACATGGACGCGCCCATGAGCAGAGGAATGATGTAGGTCGGGTCGGCCCGCGAAAGGTCGGGGAGCCAGAGAAAGGGCACGCCCCGGAACGCGATGGTGTTGTCGAACACGAAGAACAGAGCGAACAGCACCGGGAGCGGGAGCAGCATCGGGAGGCACCCGCCGAAGGGATTGATCTTGTGTTCCCGGTAGAGCCGCAGCATCTCCTTCTGCAGGCGCTCGGGGTCCTTCTTGTAGCGTTCCTGGACGTCCTTGATGAGCGGCGCCACGGCCTGCATGCGGAGCGACGATTCCATCGCCTTCTGGTTGAGCGGCCAGAGCAGGAGCCGCACCAGCACGCCGAAGATGACCAGCACCCACCCGTAGGCGATGTTGAGCCGGTCGTGCATCCAGAGGAGAATGTCCACCACCACCACCGACACCGGGTGGATGATGGGCCGCAGGAAGCTCCAGCCGTAGGGATTGGCGTCGTCGAACCCGTGCCCGATCGCGACCAGCCGCTCGTGCTCCAGCGGCCCGGCGTACACCTCGTAGGCGAACTCGCCTCCCGGCGGCACCGGCAGGGTCAGCACCACCGCGGCGCGCGGCGCCCCCCGTTTGGGCCGGGCGACCCCCTGGACCAGGGCCCCCCCGAAGGGCGGCCGGCCCTCGGTGACGGCCAGCGCCGCCACGAGGAAGTATTTGGACTTGATGCCCACCCACTCGAACGGCCCGTCGAACACGCGGAGCTCACCGGGATCGAACGAGCCGAGCGCCGAGCTCTCGGTGCGCGCCTGCTTGCGGACCATGGAAAACCGGCGATAGTCGTCGGCCGAGTCCGCCTCGACCGAGCGCAGGCCGTCCCCCAGCTCGAGCAGCAGCGTGGCGCCCGAGGGCAGGCCGGTCACCCGGCCCGCCACGGCGAAGCGATAGTCTCCGGCCGAGAAGCGATACTCGAGCTCCACGCCGATGGGCCCGCTCGCGGCGGTGAACCGGACCTGCCCGCTCGAGTCGACCCGCAGGTCACGCGCACTGGGGTGAAAATCCCAGGCGTCGAGCCGGATGGTGTCGGCGCCCACCACCAACCGATGACCCAGGAACGGCCGCCCGGGCGGCACGATCTGGGCCGCTCGCCCGGAGTCTCCCGGCGCGAAGGAGCGATATTCCCGGAACTCGGCTGCCACCAGGCGGGCGCCGCGCGTGGTGAAGCCGACGCGATAGAGCGGAGAAGACACCCAGACGGTGTCGGCCGTTGGGCGGGTGGGCGGCCGGGCGGGTGGCTGGGCCGGCGCCGGGCCGGGCGCCGCGGGC
>DATLXT010000187.1:0-3464 GCA_035575475.1 Gemmatimonadales bacterium
CCCGGCCGGTGGCCAGTGCCACCCCCGGTGCCGCCGTGCCGCCGCGCCCTGTCGCCTCCGCGGCGCCGGGCGCCGGCGCGCTGGAGGAGCGCCGCCGCGAAAAAGGCAAGAAGCGGAAGAAGGGCAAGAAGCAGGTGGATCAGGAAGCCGTGGCGGCCAACATCTCGCGCACCCTGGCCTCGCTCAAGGGCCCGGTGGTCAAGAAGGGCGTGCACCGCCGCGAAGAAGGGCCCTCGATGCGCGACCTGCTCGAGGAGAAGCGGCGCGAGGAAAAGGAGCGCGAGAAGACCCTGGTGCGGGTGACCGAGTACATCACGGTCTCCGAACTCGCCAACATCCTCAAGGTTCCGGCCACCCAGCTCGTGACCTTTGCCTTCAAGGAGCTGGGGCAGATGGTCACCATCAACCAGCGGCTCGACTTCGACATGATCGAGCTGATCGCCTCCGCCTTCGGCTTCCAGGCGGTGCGCGAGGAGGAGTACGTGCAGACCCAGGCCGAGGCCGAGGAGCCGGACCGGCCCGAGGACCTGAAGCCGCGGCCGCCGGTGGTCACGGTCATGGGGCACGTGGATCACGGCAAGACCTCGCTCCTCGACTATATCCGGAAGACCAACGTGGTGGCGGGCGAAGCGGGCGGGATCACCCAGCACATCGGGGCTTACCAGGTCACGCTCAAGGACGGCCGGCAGATCACCTTCCTCGATACCCCGGGCCACGAGGCCTTCACCGCCATGCGGGCGCGCGGCGCCCAGGTCACCGATATCGTGGTGCTGGTGGTGGCCGCCGACGACGCCATCATGCCGCAGACCGTCGAGGCCATCTCTCACGCCAAGAACGCCGGGGTCCCGATCGTGGTGGCGATCAACAAGATCGACCTGCCCACGGCCAACGTGCAGAAGGTGAAACAGGACCTCCTGGCGCACGGGGTGGTCCTCGAGGAGTTCGGCGGCCAGACGCTGGCCACTCCGATCTCGGCCAAGAAGGGCACCAATGTCGAGGCACTGCTCGAGCAGATCCTCCTCCAGGCCGAACTGCTCGACCTCAAGGCGAACCCGGCGCGGCGGGCCCAGGGCTCGGTGCTCGAGGCCTCGCTGGACCCGGGTAAGGGGCCCGTGGCCACCGTGCTGGTGCGCACCGGGACCCTGCGGGTGGGCGACGACTTCATCTGCGGCCGCTTCTCCGGGCGGGTGCGCGCCCTGTTCGACGAACGAGGCCAGCCGGTGGACGCCGCCGGGCCCTCCACCCCCGTCCAGGTGTTGGGGTTCGAGGGAGTGCCCGAGGCGGGCGACACCTTCCAGGTGGTGGCCGACGCGGCCGCGGCGCGCGAGATCGCCCAGCGGCGCCAGCGGCTGGAGCGGGAAGCCCAGCACCGGCGCTCGGGCCGGGTGAAGTCGCTCGAGGACTTCATGGCCGAGCGGGCCGAGGGCGGCGCCGCCACCCTCCGCGTGATCATCAAGGCCGATCAGGGCGGCCCCGCCGAGGCCCTGGCCGACGCCCTGGGCCAGCTCTCCACCGGCGAGGTCAAGGTCGAGGTGGTGCACCGCGGCGTGGGGGCCATTTCCGAAAGCGACGTCCTGCTCGCCAAGGCGTCGGGGGCCATCATCATCGGCTTCCACGTCCGGCCCGACTCCAACGCGCGGGCCGCGGCCGAGCGGGAGCGGGTGGAGATCCGCACCTACCGGGTGATCTACGAGGCGGTCGAGGACGTCCGCGCCGCCATGGAGGGCCTGCTCGCTCCCGAGAAGAAGGAAGTGGTGCTGGGAGAGGCGGAAGTCCGCCAGCTGTTCAAGATCGCCAAGGTGGGCACGGTCGCCGGGTGCTTCGTGCGCAGCGGCGTCATCCCCCGGACCGCGCGGGTCCGCATCGTGCGCGACGGGGTGGAGGTCTACGAAGGCGCCATCGCGTCGCTCAAGCGCTTCAAGGACGACGTGCGCGAGGTGCGTGAGGGCTTCGAGTGCGGCATCGGGATCGAGAACTTCAACGACCTCAAGGTGGGCGACCTGATCGAGGCCTATCGCATCGAGGAGGTGGCGCGGTCCCTCGACGCGGGGGCCGGAGCCCGGCGCGGGTGATCCGTGATCGTCGGGGTCATGACCTGGGAGCTGCACCTTGAAGGGTGCCGGTCCCTCAAGGACAAGCGGCAGATCCTCCGCAGCCTGAAGGACCGCCTGCGGAACCGGTGCAACGTGTCGGTCGCCGAGACCGACCACAACGACCTGTGGCAGCGGGCCGAGCTCACCGTGTGCGTGGTCTCGAACCAGCGCGCCCACGCCGAAGAGGTGCTGCGCCTGGCCGATCGGCTGGTCGCGGGCGCCTCGGGCGCCCGGATCGTGGACACCGCGACGAGCTACCTCTGAGCCATGCGGCGCCCCAGCCATCGGCCGGAACGGGTGGGCGAGCTGATTCGCGAGGAGGTGGGCGCATTCCTCACGTCGGCGGCGCGCGACCCCCGCATCGGCTTCGTGACCGTCACGGGCGTCGAGGTTTCGGCCGACCTGGCCCATGCCCGGGTGCGGGTCAGCGTGATGGGCACCGAGGAGGAAAAAGCGCGATCGCTGGAGGGGCTGGCGAGCGCGGCGCGCTTCCTGCGCGCCCGGCTCGCCCGGACGCTGCACCTGCGCACGGCGCCCGAACTGCGGTTCGTGCTGGATCGCGGCCTGGAGCACGCCCAGCGCATCGACCGGCTGCTGAAAGAGCTGAAGGAGGGCGGGGGCTGAGGGACGGTGTGGTCGGGGTGAGGAAGCCCGCCGGCCCGACCTCCCACGACCTGGTAGACCGGGCCCGCCGGGTGCTCGGCACCCGCCGCATCGGGCACCTGGGGACGCTGGATCCGTTCGCCGAGGGAGTCCTGGTGCTGGTGGTGGGGCGGGCCACGCGGCTCGCGGGGTTCGCCGCCGGGTGGCCCAAGACCTACCAGGGCGTCATCCGGCTGGGCCGGGTCACCAGCACGGACGACTCGACCGGGGAGACCCTGGCCGAATCGGACGCCTGGCGCACGCTGGACGAACCCCGCGTGCGGGCGGCGCTGGCCGGGTTCCGGGGCGGCTACGACCAGCGCCCGCCCACCCACTCGGCCGTGAAAGTCCGCGGCCAGCGGGCCTATCGCCGGGCGCGGCGGGGCGAGGCGGTGGTGCTGGCGCCCCGCCCGGTGGAGGTGCGAGAACTCGACCTGACCGGGTTCCGGCCGCCCGACGTGGCGTTTCGGGCCGTGGTAGGCGCCGGCACCTACCTGCGCAGTCTGGCGCGGGACCTGGGTGAAGTCCTGGGGTGCGGCGCCCATCTCGCGGCCCTGGTGCGGACCGCCGTGGGTCCCTTCGGGCTCGAGGACGCGGTCCCCCTCGAGGCGCTGGGGCCGGGGGACCTGCGCGACCCGGCGGTGCTGGTGGTGGGGCGGGCCACGCGGCTCGCGGGGTTCGCCGCCGGGTGGCCCAAGACCTACCAGGGCGTCATCCGGCTGGGCCGGG
>DATLXT010000188.1:0-2409 GCA_035575475.1 Gemmatimonadales bacterium
GTTCCGCCATGGCGGCGCTGGCCGGCCTCTTGATCGGGGCCTGCGGCCCCTCGACGCCGAAGTTCGTGGCCACCGCCGAGGGATTCTCCACCCCGGAAGGGGTCCGCTACGACCCGGAGCTCGACGTGTTCTTCGTGTCGAACATCAACGGCAACCCGAGCCTCAAGGATAACAACGGGTTCATCAGCCGGGTCACGCCCTTCGGCCGGGTGGACGCCCTCAACTTCATCACCGGCGGGCAGGGCTTCGTGACCCTGAATGCGCCCAAGGGCATGGCGGTCGTGGGCGACACGCTCTGGGTCGCCGACATTGACGCCCTGCGGGCGTTCAACAAGCGCACCGGCCAGCCCATCATGAGCCTGGACTTCGCGGCCTTCAACGCGCAGTTCCTGAACGACGTCGCCGCGGGGCCCGACGGGTCGCTGTACGTCACCGACACCGGGATCCGGTTCGGCCCCGGCGGCCTGACCCATCCCGGACCCGACCGCGTGTTCCGGGTAGCCCCGGACAAGTCCATCACCGTGGCCCTGGAAGGCGATACCCTCGGGTGGCCCAACGGCATCGCGTGGGACGCCCGGAACGAGCGCTTCCTGATCGTCTCGTTCGGCAAGCCCACGATCCTGGCCTGGAAGCCGGGGGACGCCGCGCCCGCCGTGGTGGCCAGCGGGCGGGGGAGCTGGGACGGCATCGAGGTGATCGAGCCGGGCCGGGCCTTGATCTCGACCTGGGCCGACTCGAGCCTCTACCAGCTCGAGGCCGACGGGACGCTCCGGCAGTTCCTCCCGGCCGTGCCCGCGCCGGCCGACATCGGCTTCGACACGAAACGCGACCGGGTGGCGATCCCGCTCTTCAACGCCAACAAAGTGGAGATCTGGCAGGTACGCTGAGCGCCGGGATCTACTGGAAGGACGCCCGATCGCCGCGCTACAGCCTGCTGTTCGCGCTGCCGCTGGTGGTGCTCTACGAGGCCCTGGCGGTGGCGCTGGCGGACCCCGGCGGGGGTGGCGTGCGCAACGCGGCCGACGTGTTCCTCCGCCGCGGCTTCACGGCGGTCGCGGGGGCCCACGGCCATCTCCTCTTCTGGGTGACGCTGATCGGGGCCGGGCTCTGGCTCGTGGTGCGCGATCTCCGCAAGAGCGGCACCCGGCTGCGCCCCGCCATCTTCGCGGGCATGCTCGCGGAATCGGCCCTGCTGGCGCTGCTCGTGGGGGTCGTGGTGGGCACGCTCACCTCCACCATCCTCCGCCCGCTGGCGCTCCTGCTCAGGCCCGATCCGGCGGCGCTCGACTGGCCCACCCGCCTGATGGTCTCGCTGGGCGCCGGGCTCTACGAGGAACTGCTGTTCCGCGTCCTCTTGGTTTCCGCCCTCGCCTACGCCGGGAGCCGCCTCGTTCGCTGGAGCGCCGTCACCGCCGGGGCCTGGGCCGCAGTCGGGGGAGCGCTGGTGTTCTCAGCCTTCCATTACGTAGGCCCCTACGGCGACCGGCTGGAGCTGTACTCGTTCACCTTCCGGTTCCTGGCGGGGCTGTTCTTCAGCGGGCTGTACCTGTTGAGAGGGTTCGGGATCACGGCATGGACGCATGCCTTGTACGACGTGTTTCTGCTGGCGGTCTGAGCAGGACAGGACGGTTCTAGTTCAGCCCCGCGAGCATCACGGCGATCAGCAAGGCCCACTGCGGCCCCAGCCATCCCCGGTCCCCGTCCTCGTACCATTCGGAGAGCGCGTGCGCTCCGCCGCCGCGGCCGCCGCCGTCAATCGTGATCGCGGGAATCCCGAGACTGATCGGCCAATTGGCGTCGGTGCTGGAGGCGTGGGGTTGAGTGGCGAACCCCAGCGCCCGGGCCGCCGAGAGCGCGGTGCGGACGATCCGCGCGGTGTCGGGCTGGGTGCCGGCGGGCCGGATCCCGATGGTGTCCACAGTGACCGTGAGCCGCACCGGCGACTGCGGCCACCGGGCGTGCTCTTCCTCCAGCGCGTCCTGGATCGCCCGCCGCACCCGCGCGTCCAGCTCGGCCAGGGCCCGGGGTGACTCGGAACGCAGGTCGAGGTCCATGGCCCCGGCGGGGGAGATGGTGTTGACCGACGTGCCGCCGGACAGGACGCCCACGTTGAACGTCGTGCGGGGCCGGTCGGGGACCGGGAGATCGGCGATCTTGCCGATGGCGCGTCCCAGGGCGTGAATCGGGTTGGGCATCCCGAACGCCCCGTAGCTGTGCCCGCCCGGCCCGCGATAGGTGACCCGATAGCGACGGCTTCCCACCGCCGCCGTCGTCAGACCGAGCCCGGTGCCGTCCACCGAGACGAAGTAGTCGATCCGGCCCGGGAACTCCCGCTCGAAGAGCTGGCGCACGCCGCGCAAGTTCCCCGGCCCTTCCTCCCCCACGGTGCCCACCAGCAGGATGTCCCCG
>DATLXT010000189.1:0-3245 GCA_035575475.1 Gemmatimonadales bacterium
GCCCTCGCCCGGCGGTACGGGATGCGTTTGGTGGGACCCAACTGCATGGGGGTGCTGAACGGCGACCCGGCGGTATCGCTGAACGCGACCTTCGCCCCCGCCATGCCACCCTACGGCCGGGCGGCGTTCGTCTCTCAATCCGGAGCGCTCGGCGTCAGCGTGCTCGACTACGCGCACGAGCTGGGGATCGGCATCGCCCAGTTCGTCTCCGTCGGGAACAAGGCCGACGTGAGCGGCAACGACATCCTGCTGCAATGGGAGCAGGATCCGGCCGTGCAGGTCATTCTCATGTACGTCGAGAACTTCGGGAACCCGCGCCGGTTCCTGGAGATCGCGTCGCGCGTCACGCAGACCAAGCCCATCATCGTGGTGAAATCGGGGCGGTCGAGCGTGGGGGCGCGCGCGGCGGCGTCGCACACCGGCGCGCTGGCGGCCAGCGACCGGGCGGTGGAGGCGCTCCTGGGGCAGGCCGGCGTGCTGCGGGCCGGCTCGGTGGAGGAATTGTTCGACATGGCCATGGCCTTCCTCGGCCAACCGCTGCCGCGCTCGCGGCGCACCGCGGTGGTCACGAATTCCGGGGGGCCCGGGATCCTGGCGGCCGACGCCCTGGAAGCGAACGGGTTCGAGCTCGTGGACCTGCACCTCGGCACGGTGGCTCAGCTGGCGCCGCTCTTCTCGCCCGAGGTCACCATTCGGAACCCGCTGGACCTGATCGCGACCGTGACGCCGGCGCAGTACGGTCGCGGTCTGGAGGGCGTGCTGGCGGACCCCAATGTGGATTCCGCCGTGGCGGTGTTCGTCCCGCCGCTGGGGGTACGGCAGGAGGACGTGGCCGAGGCGATCGTTCAGGCGGCCGCGGCCCATCCCGGCAAGCCGGTGCTGGCCGTGCTCATGGGCCGTGACGGGTTGCCCCAGGGGCGCGCCGAGCTGCACCGGGCGAACATCCCGGCCTACGTATTCCCGGAGGCGGCCGCGAGAGGACTGGCGGCGCTGCGGCGGCACCGGGAGTGGCAAGCCCGGCCGGCGTTGGGGCTCCCCGCCCTGGAAGCGGACCGGGAGCGCGCGGAGGAGATCGTCGCCCGCGCGCTGGGGCGAGGGCAGGGGCGCCTGTCGGAGATCGAGGCGCTCGAGCTGCTGGCCGCCTACGGGATTCCCACCGCCGCCACCCGTCTCGCGGCGGACGTCGAGGCGGCGGCGCGGGCCGCCGCGGAGCTCGGGTATCCGGTGGCGCTGAAGGTCGTCTCCCCCGACATCGTCCATAAGACCGACGTGGGCGGAGTGCGAACGGACATCGGCACGGCGCCGGAGCTGCGGGCGGCCTATGCCGGGATGCTCGACGCGGTGAGCCGGGCGGCGCCCGAGGCGCGGCTCGAAGGGATCCTGGTTCAGCGGATGATCCGGGGGGGCCGGGAGACCATCGCGGGCTTCACGCGGGAGCCCGCCTTCGGGCCCCTCCTGATGTTCGGGCTGGGCGGGATCTATGTGGAGGCGCTGGCCGACGTGGTCTTCCGGTTGGCGCCGATCCACGCGCTGGACGCGCACGACATGCTGCGCGGGATCCGCGGCGTGCGGATTCTCGAGGGCGTCCGCGGCGCTCCCCCGGTCGCGTTCGGGGCGCTGGCCGACATCCTGTTGCGGCTCTCGCGGCTCTCGCTCGATCTGCCCGCGATCCAGGAGCTGGACATCAATCCGCTGCTGGCCTTCCCGGACGGCGCCGTGGCGGTGGACGCCCGGGTGCTGCTCGCCCGCCAGGAGGAGGGTGGCGGGTGGGCGGCTCCTCGCGAGCGCGTCGGGGCGCCCACGGCGTAGCGGGCCTGCGCCAGATCCACCGGCCGGCCGCCTCGGCGATGCCCCAGGCCCCGAGCACGCCCGCCAGTACCCACCCCCAGACCGCCGAGGGCATGGGGACGACGCCGAACACCCGCATGAGTCCCGGGACCGACACCACCAGCAGCTGGACCCCGAACCCCAGCGCCAGCGCCAGGTGCAGGGGCGGGTTGGATGCCGGCCGAACCTCGGTGCGGCGCGCCGGGTAGGCGAACAGGAGCTGGCCTGCGGCCAGGAACAGAAAGATGGCCGACTGGGTGGTTTCCAGGGATTGGCCCAGGAGCGCCGGGAAGAGGCCGAGGATCGCGAACGCGATGGCGGCCTTGGCCCCTCCCGACACCAGCACGAAAGCCAGCGACGCGCGATCGAGCAAGGGCGCGCGGGGCGGGCGGGGCGGCCGGCGCATCACGCCGGGGTTCCGGTCCAGCCCGAGGGCGAGCGCCGGCGCGCCGTCGGTGACGAGATTGATCCACAAGAGCTGCGGGGCCGTGACCGGGAGCAACACCTGTCCCGCGGCGTCCCGGAGATTCAACCACAGCGAAGCCGCCGCGCCCAGCGTGACGACCAGCACTTCCGAGACGTTGGTGGAGAACAGGAAGCGGATGAACTTCTGGATGTTCTCGTAGATCGAGCGCCCCTCCTCGATCGCGGCGACGATGGTGGAGAAGTTGTCGTCCAGCAGGATCAGATCGGCCACCTCCCGGGCGACGTCGCTGCCCCGTTGTCCCATGGCCACGCCGACGTCGGCGCGCTTGAGTGCCGGGGCGTCGTTCACGCCGTCGCCGGTCACGGCGACGATTTCGCCCGCTTCCTTCAGGGCGTTCACGATGAAGAGCTTCTGCTCGGGTGTCACCCGGGCGAACACGTCGGTCCGGGCCACGGCCGACCGGCGGGGCTCGCCCGCCGGCAGGGCGGCCAGCTCGGCCCCGGTCATCACTCTGGCGTCGCCAATGCCTACGGCCCGGGCCACGGTGCGCGCGGTGGCCGGGTGGTCGCCGGTGAGCATCAGCACCCGGATGCCGGCGGCCTTCGCCCGCTCCACCGCTCCGGGTACTTCGGGCCGGGGCGGGTCCCACAGCAGCGCCAACCCGAGCCACTCGAGATCGGTCTCGCGTTCGCCCCGGCCCCACCCGAGCCCCAGGACCCGATATCCCTCCGCCGCGTACGCCTCGACTCGGCGGCGCAACTTGTCGCGCTCGGACTGGGGGAGGGCGCTCCTCTGGAGCAGCACCTCCGGCGCCCCCTTGACGTAACTCACCGGGTGCCCCGACTCGGTGACCGTGACCCGCATGAACTTCACAGCCGAGTCGAAGGCGCGCACCGAGATCCGGGGGTGAGCGCGCCGCACGGCGGCCGGGTCGCCCAGCTCCCGCCGGGCGTACGCCAGGAGCGCCACCTCCAACGGATCGCCCGCCGTG
>DATLXT010000190.1:0-16576 GCA_035575475.1 Gemmatimonadales bacterium
GGGCCAGCCGGCGGGGAGCGGACCCGCCGCAGCCCTGCGCATCGAGCCGCCCACGATATTCCTTTTACCGTCCGAGAACACGCGGATCTCGCCCCGGGCCCTTCGGGACGACGGCGCGCCGGCGGCGCCGGTACGGGTGACCTGGCAGTCCCTGCGCCCCGAGATCGCGAGCGTGGATCAGAACGGCAACGTGGTGGCGCTGGCCCCGGGCCAGGGGGTGATCCAGGCCACCGCCCCCGGGGGGCTCACCGCCACCGCGCCGGTCGTGGTGCAGCAGGCGGAGATCGCCATTCGGGCGCGGGCTCCCTACACCCTCTCGCCCGGCCAGACTGACACCCTGCGGGTGGTGGTACCGCAGCAGAACTTGCGCGAGGTCAACCCCTTACAGCTTCAGTGGGCCACCAGCGACCCCGCCGTGGTGCGGGTAAGCCTGACCGGCGTGGTGACGGCCGTCGGTCCCGGTCGGGCCACGATCGCGGTGCGCGGCCTGCTCCAGCAGGCGAGCGTCGAGGTCACCGTGCACCGCCCCGTGGACCTTCTGGTGGTGCGGCCGCGGTCGTCGGTCGAGGCGGTGATCCCGCTCACCGGCCGCCAGAAGTTCGAGGCCGAGGCGCTGGCCGCCGACAACACGCCGGTGCGCGAGGCGCCGCTCGTGTGGTCGGTGGGCGATACCGGGGTCGCGTCCTTCGACCCGACCACCGGCACGCTCCTGGGCAAGCGCGTCGGGAGAACCACGCTGACCGTCCGGGGTCCGGGGCAGGGGCTGGCCGTGACCTGGAACGTGAGCGTGATCTCGGGCACGGTGAAGCTGGCCAGCCGGCGGTTGGGGATCGCCCTGAACGAGCGGCATCCGATGCGGGCGGTCTACACGGACGCGGCGGGCGCGGTGCTGGGGCCGGCGGTGAACCTGGCGTGGACTTCCGACCGGCCCGAAGTCGCTGCGGTTTCGGAAGATGGAACGGTCACCGGCACCGGCTACGGGCGAGCCCGGATCGTGGCCGTGGCACCGGGCGGCTCCAGCGACACCGCCGAGGTGTTCGTGCAGGGCGAGATCCTGGTGTCGAGCAACCGGGGCTCGGGCGGGGGCCGCTTTCAGCTGTATGCCATCGAGCGCTCCAACCTGGCCCAGCTGCGGCGCCTGACGGCCGACACCGCCCCCGCCGCCGAGCCCGCCTACTCGCCGGACGGATCGCGGATCGCGTTCGTCTCCACCCGGGACGGCAACCCCGAACTCTATGTCATGGACGCGGATGGGGCGAATCCGGTCCGGCTCACCAGCGAGCGCCAGGCCGACGGCCACCCGGTGTTCACGGCCGACGGGCAGGCGGTGGTCTTCCATTCGTCCCGCACCCGCAATCAACAGATCTGGAGCGTGGGGATCGACGGGTCCAACCTGCGCCAGCTCACCCAGGAGCCCGGGGCCAATCTGCAACCCTCGGTCTCGCCCGACGGGAGCACCATCGCGTTTGCGTCGTCGCGCGAGGGGAATTACGACATCTGGCTGATGAACCGTGACGGGGCGCAGCAGCGGCCCTTCACGAAGAGTCCCCAGTGGCGCGAGAGCTATCCGCGGTTCCTGCGCGACGGCACCCTGGCGTACCTCGTGGAGCGGCGGGAAGGGAATCGCACGGTGACCCAGGTGATGCGGGCCGATCTGGTGACGGGGCAGACCACCCCGCTCACGGGCACGGACCTTTTCATCACGGCGTTTGCCGTCGCCCCGGCGGGGGATCTGCTGGCGCTGGTGGTCCCGGTTCCCGGGACCGAGCGCCGCCGCACTCCCACCTATCGGGTGTATATCCAGCCGGTGGGGGCGGGGGCGCCGGTGCCGATCCCGGCCACGGGTGAGGAATCGATCGCCACACCGGCTTTTCAGCCGTAACCCCAAAGCGTTGCCGCTGGCGTGAAGGCCTGCGTTCTCCTCGCCACGGGCGGCCTCGACCAGCTCGCCGTTCGCGACATCCCCGAGCCTCCGCCGCCCGGTCCCGGCGAGGTCCGCGTGGCCATCCGGGCGGCCGCGCTCAATCACCTCGATCTCTGGGTGCTTCGCGGCCTGCCGGGTGTGGACTACACCTTCCCCCACGTCATGGGGGCCGACGGCGCCGGCGTGGTGGACGCGCTCGGCCCGGACGTGACCGGAGTGCGGGCGGGTGACCGCGTGATGATCAACCCCGGGATCTCCGATTATACCTGTGAGTTCTGCCAGAAGGGCGAGCACTCGCTGTGCCGCAACTACCGGTTGCTGGGCGAACACCTGCCGGGAACGATGGCCGAGTATGTGGTAGTGCCGGAGCGCAACCTGGGGCTGGTCCCGCCGCTCGAGCCGGCGCTGTCCTGGGCCGAAGCGGCCGCGTTTTCGCTGGTGACGCTCACGGCCTGGCGCATGGTGGTGACCCGGGCGCGGGTCCAGGCCGGTGAATGGGTGCTGATCTGGGGGATCGGGGGCGGCGTGTCGCTGGCGGCGCTGCGGATCGCCAAGCTCCAGGGGGCGCGCGTGATCGTCACCAGCTCGAGCGACGCCAAGCTCGACGCAGCCCGGCGGTACGGCGCCGACGTCACCCTGAACCATCGGACCCAGAGGGTGGCGCAGGAGGTGCGAGCCGTCACCGAGAAGCGGGGCGTGGATGTGGTGGTCGAGAACGTGGGCGAGGCCACCTGGGAGGAATCCCTGCGCTGTCTCGCGAGGGGTGGGCGGCTGGTGACCTGCGGCGCGACCACCGGGCCCCGGGTGGTCACGGACGTGCGGCGGCTGTTCTGGAACCAGTACACCATTCTGGGCTCCACCATGGGGAACGCGGCGGAATACCGGGAAATCATCCGGGTGCTCTCCGGCGGGCAGCTCCGGCCCCCGGTGGACCGGGTCTACCCATTGGAGCGCGCCCGCGAGGCCTTTGCGCGGCTGGCGCGGGGTGAGCAGGTGGGGAAGCTGGTGCTGGAGGTGGCCGGGCCCTAGAGCCGCCTGCGGGGTTGAATTCCAGAATCTAAGTCGTTAATTTTTCGAAACTTAGGCCAGCGCCGCAACTGCCGGCGCGGCCCCGACCTTGACCGCCTTCGAGAATCGCCTGTCATGACCGGTCCCATCCGCGAACGCATCCTCCCGCGCCTCATCGAAGACGAGATGCGCGAGTCGTTCCTCGACTACTCGATGAGCGTGATCGTCCAGCGCGCGCTCCCCGACGTGCGCGACGGACTGAAGCCGGTGCACCGGCGGATCCTCTACGCCATGTACGAGCTGGGCCTGGTGCCCGGCCGGCCGTACAAGAAGAGCGCCACGGTGGTCGGCGACGTGCTGGGCAAGTATCACCCGCACGGCGACATGGCGGTCTACGACGCGCTGGTGCGCATGGTGCAGGACTTCTCCCTGCGCTACCCCCTGGTGGACGGGCAGGGGAACTTCGGATCGGTGGATGGCGATCCCCCGGCGGCCTACCGCTACACCGAGGCCCGGCTCACGCGGATCGCGCTCACCATGCTGGAGGACATCGACAAGAACACGGTCGACTTCGTTCCCAACTTCGACGACCGCCTCCAGGAGCCCACGGTTCTTCCGGCCCGGCTTCCCAACCTGATCGTGAACGGGGCGGCGGGCATCGCGGTGGGGATGGCCACCAACATCCCGCCCCACAACCTGGTGGAGACCGTCGAGGCCATCAAGCATCTGGTGGATCACCCGGACGCGGGGGTGAGGGACCTCCGCAAGTTCATCAAGGGACCGGATTTCCCCACCGGGGGCATCATCTACGGGCGCGAGGGCATCAAGGAGTGCTACGAAAAGGGCCGGGGCCGGATCACGCTGCGGGCCCGGGCGGTGATCGAGGAGAAGGAGTCCACCGGGAAGCACCAGATCGTGGTCACGGAAATTCCCTACCAGGTGAACAAGGCGAACCTGGTGGCCCAGATTGCCGAGCTGGTGAACGACAAGAAGCTCGAGGGCATCTCGGACCTGCGCGACGAGTCGGATCGCGAGGGGATGCGGATCGTCGTCGAGCTGAAGCGCGACGCCGTGCCGGCGGTGGTGCTGAACCAGCTGTACAAGCACACCGCCATGCAGACGACCTTCGGCGCCATCATGCTCGCCCTGGTGGACGGGGTGCCGAAGGAGATGAACCTCAAGGAGCTGCTCCAGCACTTCATCGATCACCGCCACGAGGTGATCACCCGCCGGACCCAGTTCGAGCTGAAGCGTGCCGAGGAGCGGGAGCACATCCTCGAGGGCCTGAAGATCGCGGTCGACAACATCGACGAGGTGGTGAAGATCATCCGGAAGTCGAAGGACGTTCCCACCGCCGACCAGGCCCTGCGCAAGCGGTTCAAGCTGTCCGAGAAGCAGTCGGCCGAGATCCTGAACATGCGGCTGGCCCGGCTGACCGCCCTCGAGATCACGAAGCTCGAGGAGGAGCTCCGGGACGTTCGCAAGTTCATCAAGGAATGCCGGGAGATCCTGGCCTCGAAGCCGCGGCGGATGAAAATCCTGAAGGAGGAGTTGAGCGAGCTGGCCCACGGTTTCGGCGATGAGCGCCGCACCGAGATCGTGGCCGATCAGGGCGAGTTCTCGATCGAAGACCTGATCGCCGAGGAGGACATGGTGATCACCGTGTCCCACTCGGGCTACATCAAGCGGCTGCCGGTCACGGCGTACCGGCGCCAGCGGCGCGGTGGCCGCGGGGTCACCGGCGCCGGCACCCGGGAGGACGACTGGGTGGAGCACCTCTTCATCGCCTCCACCCACGACTACGTGATGTTCTTCACCCAGAACGGGCAGTGCTACTGGCTCAAGGTGCACGAGATCCCGCAGGCGGCCCGGGCGGCCCGGGGCAAGCCGGTGGTCAACTGCATCGCCATCAAGCCGAACGAGCGCCTCGCCGCCCTGGTGCCGGTGCGGGAGTTCTCCGACGACAAGTACGTCTTCTTCGCCACCCGGAACGGGGTCGTGAAGAAGACCCGGCTCTCGGAGTTCGGCAATCCGCGCTCGGTGGGCATCCGGGCGATCAACGTCGAGCCGGGCGACGAGCTGATCGACGTCCAGGTGACCGACGGATCCAACGACATCGTGCTCGCCACCCGGCAGGGGATGAGCATCCGGTTCCACGAGAAGGACGTGCGCGAGATGGGGCGCACCGCCACCGGGGTGAAGGGCATCGAGCTGGACAAGAAGGACCGGGTCATCGACCTGGTGGTGGTGCGGCGGCCGTCGACCCTGCTCACCGTGACCGAGAAAGGCATGGGGAAACGGTCGGAGCTCGACGAGTATCGGGTCCAGCACCGCGGGGGTCGCGGCATCATCACCCTGAAACGCACCGAGAAGACCGGAGACGTGGTCGCCCTGAAGGAGGTCCTGCCGGGCGACGAACTGATGATGATCACCAAGAAGGGCATCCTGATCCGGGTCCCGGTCGAGGGCATCCGGGTCTCGGGCCGCAACACCCAGGGCGTCAAGATCATGAACCTCACGCCGGGCGATCTGGTGGTGGACGTGGCCCGGATCGTGAAGGAGGACGAGGGCGAGAACGGCGAGGACGACGACGCGGGGGAGGGGGACCGGCGCCCGCGCGCCCGCAGGGCGCCCGCCAGGGGCAAGAAGCAGTAGGCGCGTGGTCACGGCCACCACCGTCCGGGAAGCGGCGGAAGCGCTGCGCGGCATCGCCGTGCGGACGCCGTTGATCTACAGCGAGCCGCTGGGCGTCTATCTCAAACTCGAGAACCTCCAGCCGATCGGCGCCTTCAAGGTCCGGGGCGCCTACAACGCCATCCGGCGCCTTCCCGATGCGGCCCGCCGGCGCGGGGTCGTCACCTACTCCTCGGGCAACCACGGCCAGGCGGTGGCGTTCGCCGCCCGGCAGTTCGGGGTGCGCGCCGTGATCGTGATGCCCGAAACGGCGCCGGCGGTCAAGGTCAAGGGCGTGGAGAAGTGGGGCGGTGAGGTGGTGTTCGCCGGCACCACGTCCGAGGACCGGCAGCGCCGGGCCGAGGAGATCGCGGCCCGCGAGGGGCTGGCCGTAGTGCCGCCCTTCGATCACCCGGACATCGTGGCCGGGCAGGCCACCGTGGGCCTGGAGATCGCCGAGCAGCTGCCCGAGGTGGGAGCCGTGGTGGTGCCGGTCGGGGGCGGGGGGCTGATCGCGGGCGTGGTCGCGGGGCTCGAGGCCGCGGGGAGCGGGGCGAGGGTGTGGGGGGTGGAACCTGCCGGGGCGCCCAAGCTGACGCGGTCGCTCGAAGCGGGGGCGCCGATCCGGCTGGAGCGCACCGCCAGCATCGCCGACGGCCTGATCACCCTGACGGTGGGCGCGGTACCGCTCGCGGTGTTGCGGGCGCACGCCGGTCGGCTGGGGGGCGTGGCGCTGGTCGATGATGACAGCATCCGCGCGGCGATGCATTTTTTGCATACGCGTTGCCGCGTCACGGCGGAGCCCTCGGGAGCCGCCACCACCGCGGCGGTCCGCAGCGGCGCGGTTCGCCTGCCCCCGGACGTGCCCGCGGTGCTGGTCGTGAGCGGCGGCAACGTGGATCCCGCGCTGCTCGAGGGCCGGACCGCGCATGCCTGAGACGACCGCTCCCACGGCGAAGATCCTGGTGGCCGACGACGACCAGTCGCTGGTGAAGACCCTCACCTGGATCCTGAAAGAGCACAACTACGAGGTCGTGGTCGCCCCGGGCGGCGAGGGCCTCCTGGCGCTGGTCGAGGGCGAGCGCCCCGATCTCCTGCTGCTGGACATCATGATGCCCAAAGTGGACGGCTTGCAGCTGCTCGAGCGCCTCAAGCGCGACGAGCGGTTCCGCGACCTGCCGGTGCTCATGGTGTCGTCCATGACGCCGGAGGAAGCCACGGTGAAGTCGCTGGGGCTGGGCGCGGCCGACTTCATCTCCAAGCCCTTCCGGGTGAAGGAGCTGCTGGCGCGGGTGGAGGCGCACCTGCGGGTGGGACGGGCGCTGGCCCAGGCGCGCGAGGAAGCCAAGAGTCGCGCCGCCATGGTGGACATTCTCCACGAAGTCACCGACTCCCTCAAGCCGGACGAGATCTACCATATCCTGGCCCGCCGCGTGGCCCGGGTGCTGAACATCTCCCGCTGTTCCATGGTGCTGGCCAAACCGGGCGACGAGCGCGGCGTGGTGGTGGCCGCCTACGAGAACCCCATGCTCCGGAACCTGGAGATCGAGCTGGCCCGGTATCCCGAGATCCGACAGGCCATCACCACCGGGCGGATGGTGCTGGTGGAAGACGTGCGGAGCGACCCGCTCTACGGCGACGAGCGGAAGCGCTGGCAGCGCGAGGGGATCAACGTGCCCACCCGCTCGGCCGTGGCCATTCCGTTTTCGATGCGCGACCAGCAGCAGGGCGTCTTCTTCCTGCGCACCACGGGCGACGACCCGCCGCTGACGCGCGCCGACGCCGGGTTCGCCGAGACCGTCATCAAAACGGCGGTCGCCGCCATCGAGAAGGCCTACGACTTCGAGTCCGCGGTCTCGGACAAACAGCGCCTGGAGAAGCTCGCCTCCACCGACGTCCTCACCGGGTGTCTCAACCGCCGGGGCCTGGGCGAGGCCCTGGAGCAGGAGCTGGACCGCGCCCGGCGCTACAACCTGGCCGTCAGTCTCCTGCTCGCCGACATCGACCGCTTCAAGCAGGTGAACGACACGCGGGGTCACGTCGCGGGCGACTCGGTACTGAGGCAGGTCGGGGAGTTGCTGCGACGGGAAGCGCGGTCGGTGGACATCGTGGCGCGCTACGGCGGAGAGGAGTTCGTGGTGGTGATGCCCGAGACGGCCCTCCACGGCGCCGCCATCTTCGCCGAGCGGCTCCGGCGGCGGATCGCGGCGCGCGACTTCGCCGATCCCGGCGAAGAGCCGCTCTATCTGACCGTCAGTATCGGGCTGGCCGCGTTTCCCGACGACCGGGTGCAGGGCGCCGAAAGCTTCGTGGCCCTGGCCGATCAGGCGCTGTACCGCGCCAAGAACGAGGGCCGCAACCTGGTGCGCGAATGATCGAACGGCGCTGCCCCAAGTGCGGGAGCGTGTACGGTACGACCGCCCGCTTCTGCCCCCAGGACGGCAGCGTGCTGGTCGAAGTGCAGGCGCGCCCGGCCCCAGCGGCCGGCCCGGGGGGCACCGGGGTCCGCACCCCCGCCACCCCCCGGTCCGGGCCGGGCCTGGACCGCGCGTCCACCCTCGCGGGCCAGGTGCTGGACGGGCGGTACCGGGTCCTGCGCAAGCTGGGCGAGGGTGGGATGTCGTACGTGTACCTCGCCCAGGAAATCGCCACCGGCCAGACCGTGGCGATCAAGGTTCTCTCGCCCAAGCTGGCCACCGACACGAGCTCGGTGGAGCGCCTGCGCCGCGAAGCCGGCCTGGCCATGCGGCTCGATCACCCCAACGTGTGTCGCATCCTCCGGCTGGGCGAATCGGAGGACGGGCTGATCTACCTGGTGATGCCGTACCTCGAGGGCGAGCTGCTGTCGGACCGGGAGGTGCGGGACGGCCCCATGGACGTGCCCACCGGGATCGCCATCCTGCGCCAGGTGTGCGCCGGGCTGCAACACGCCCACGAACTCCAGATCGTCCACCGGGACTTGAAGCCGGAGAACATCATGCTGGTGCCCGACGGCGGGCCGGGCGCGGGCGTCCGCGCGGTGGTCATGGACTTCGGGCTGGCCAAAGAGCGGCGCGCCGACCCCGCGCTCCAGAAGCTCACGGCCACGGGGATCATCCTGGGGACCCCCGAGTTCATGAGTCCCGAGCAGATTCGAGGCAAGCCGCTCGATGCCCGGAGCGACATCTATGCCCTCGGCATCGTGGCGTTCGAGATGTTCACGGGCAAGCTGCCCTTCCAGGGCCGCAACGCGCAAGAGATGATGATCGCCCGGCTCCGGGGTCGGCCCACCCCGCTCCGCCAGGTGCGGCCCGAACTGCCGCCCGGGCTGGAGAAGACCCTGATGAAGGCGATGGCGTCCAACCCCGACGACCGCTACGCCACGGCCACCGAGTTCGCGGCCGCCCTGACGACGGAGACGGGCGGCAGCGGGCTGCTGAACAAGCTGTTCCGATAGAGCGCCCCATGCGGCGGTTCCCGGCCTTCGACCCTCCCGAGTACGTGGGCTGGACGCCCGACCCGGATCTGGTACGGGCCTTCCGACGGACGATCGAGGAGCATCCCGAGCGCGCGAGCGTCGTCTCGCGTCTCTCCCGGGACGATCAGCTCGGCTTCTACGCGGGGCTCCTGCGGGCGCGGCTGCACGACATCCAGCTCAAGCGGTGGGTCCGCACCGGCGTCATCTCCAAGGCCTGGCTGGGCACCGGCGAGGAAGCCGTCACCGTGGGGCCCTGCCGGGCGCTGGATCCGGGGCGGGACGTCGTGGCTCCCATGATTCGAAACGCCGCGGCCTGTTGCGAGATGGGGATGCCGGTCGCGGAGATGCTCCGCGCCTATCTGGCCACCGCCGACTCGCCGTCCGCCGGACGGGACCTCCACGTCGGGGACTTTTCCCGCGGGGTGCTCCAGCCCATCTCCCACGTGGGCGACATGGTGCCGGTGGTGGCCGGCATCGGGTTGACGTTCAAGATGAGAGGGGAGCGCCGGGTGGCGCTCACCTGGGTGGGTGACGGCGCCACCAAGACGGCGGCCGCGCACGAAGGCACCAACTTCGCCGCGGTCCAGCGGCTCCCCGTCATCCTCATCGTGCAGAACAATCAGGTGGCCCTGGGCACCCGGGTGGATCAGCATCACCTCCCCGGCGACTTTCGGGCCTGGCCGGCAAGCTACGGTATCTGGGGGGCCCCCTTCGACGGGAACAACGTGCTGGACGCCTACGCGGCCACGGCCCTGGCCGTGGACCGCTGCCGCCGGGGCGAGGGACCCGCCATGCTCGTGGCCGAAACCTTCCGCATGGGGGGCCACGCCACCCACGACGAGCGCGAGGCCCGGGAGACCTTCCCGGCCGAGCTGTTCCGCACCTGGGGGCGGCGGGACCCGATCGGGCTTTACGAGGAGTACTTGAAAGAAGAAGGCGTGCCCCAGACGCTCCTGGATGAGGTCGAGAATTCGGTGACGGCCGAAGTGGAACGGGCGGCCGCACAGGCCCTGGCCAGCCGGGAGCGGATGCCCGAGGGGCACACCGCGCTCGGCGGGGTGTATGCGAACGGCGGTCTCCCCACACCGAGGACTGCATGACCCGCCGAACCTCGCGCCTGACGTTACCCGCGACGCTGGTGGTCCTGGCCTGCGCGACCAATGGGACCCGGCCCGAGCCGCCCGGCCAGGGGCTGGTCCCGCAGGACATCGCGGGGCGGACGCTCTTTCTGCCGCCGGGGTTTCGGATCACGCTGTTCGCCCAGAACCTCGACGGCGTGCGCTCCCTGGCGCTGGGCCCCGGGGGCGAGGTGTACGCCGCCCGCTCGGGAGCGGGGCGCATCGTACGGCTCCCCGACGCCGACTCGAACGGGGTGGCCGACACCGTGATCACCGTGCTGTCGGGCCTGGACTACCCGTTCGGCATGACCTTCCGGGGCGACACCCTGTACTTCGCCGAGCAGACGGCGGTCCGGCGCCTCGATCCCGGGGCCGGCGCCCCCGTCACGCTGGTGCCGGGGTTGCCGCGCGGCGGCCACATCACCCGCACCGTGGTGTTCGGCCCGGACGGCAAGATGTACGTAAGTGTGGGATCGTCGTGCAACGTGTGCCTCGAGGCCGACTCCTTCCGCGCCGCTGTGGCGCAGTTCAATCCCGATGGCTCGGGCGGCCGGATCTTCGCCACCGGGCTGCGCAACTCGGTGGGGCTCGCGTTTCACCCCGCCACCGGCGAGCTGTGGGGCACCAACAACGATCGGGACAACCTCGGGGGGACCAACGCCGCCGTCACCGACGACCTCCCGCCCGAGCGAATCAACATCCTCGCGGACGGGCGCTGGTACGGCTGGCCCCAGTGCTACTTACCGGGCGAACCCAATCCCGAGTACCCGAACGCCGACTGCTCCGGGGTCGAGCCGCCCGCCATCACGTTTCAGGCCCATTCGGCACCGCTGGGGATTCGCTTCTACACCGGCACCCGGTTCCCGGCCGACTACCGGGGCGATGCATTCATGGCCTACCACGGATCGTGGAACCGGACCGTGCCCACCGGGGCCAAGGTGGTTCGGGTCCAGGTGCAGAACGGTCGGCCGGTGGCCATTGACGATTTCGTGGTGGGGTGGCAACTCTCCGACGGCAGTCGTTGGGGCCGGCCGGTGGATGTGCTGATGGCGGCCGACGGCGCGCTCCTGATATCGGACGACCACGGGGATCGGATTTGGAGGGTGGTGTATGAACCGTAAGGCGCAACGAGACGGAAGCGGGCGGACGCGAGTGGGGAGCAGCGCGCTGTTCGGGGGGCTGGGCGTCGGAGCGGCGGTGCTCATCGCCGCCCTCCCTTTCCGGCCCGACATCCACGCCGAATACGTGAAGTACCGCTCCGGCGCCGACACCATCACGGCCTACCTGGCCTATCCGGAGCGGCCCGACCCCGCGCCCGGGGTGATCGTGATCCACGAGATCTTCGGGCTCTCGGATTTCATCCGGGAGACCACCGAGCAGCTCGCCCGGGACGGATTCGTCGCCATCGCGCCCGACCTGCTATCGCGCCGGGGCGGGACGCCGGCGGCCGGGGAGGACGCCCGGCGGCTGATCGTCTCTCTGCCGCCCGATTCGGTGACGTTGGACCTCGACGCCACCTTCGCCTACCTCAAGACCCTCAAGGCGGTGCGCGGCGACCGGATCGGCGTGATCGGCTTTTGCTGGGGCGGCGGGCAGAGCTTCCGCTACGCCACCAACAATCCCAACCTCGGCGCCTTCGTGGTGTGCTACGGGCCGGGGCCGAACCTGGCTGACGTGGGGCGCATTCGCGCGCCGGGGCTCGGCGTCTACGCCGAGAACGACGCGCGCATCAACGCCAGCCTTCCCGAGGTCGCGGCCGCGATGCGGCAGGCGGGGAAGGCGTACCGCTACGCCGTCTATCCCGGGACGGGGCACGGGTTCCTTCGGAGCCGGGACAATCCCGCGGCGGCCGACTCCGCGTGGCGCGCCGTCGTCGGCTTCTTCGAGGCGGAGCTGGGAAAGTGAGGCCGCTGGCCGTGGTCGGCGCGGCGCTGGCGCTCGCGGCCGGTGCCTGCGTCTCGACCACGGACCCGCGCTCGGCGATCGTGTCGTACGCCGTCTCGGTCTTGGGGTGCGCCGCGGGCGATTGCTCCCTGCCGGACGACACGCTGCTGCTCACGGTCGCCGAGCGCGGCGACACGGTGTGGGTGTTCAGCGGCGTGGAAGGGGGGAATCCGCTGGTAGGCGACAGCGCGCTGGTCACCCTGCGCGCCGATTGCGCGGAGAATGTGGTCCTGTTGGACGGCACCGCCACGGCGCGCACCTTCCCGTCGCCGGTCACCTGTCCCGACTCCGTGGTGACCCGGTTCGTAAAGCGCCCGCCCCAGCCCGCGGAGCATCGCTTCTTTCAGTGGGTGGTGGATTCTTCGCTGACGCCCGGCTCGTATGTGGTGGAAGGCCGGATGCTGGTCGCGCCCGACCTGCGCCCGGCGCTGATCTTCCAAGTTCGGTAAAGCGGAGTCTCGAGAAGGCTCCGCCGCCGTCTGTCGCGCCGTCCCCTCAGCCCGTTGCGCCCGGGCCACATGATCTGAGCCGGCGCCCGCACAACCGGGCGGCATGGTCCTTGATGGCCCCCGACGTGACCGCGGCGACGCGGCCCACTTGTGCGACGGGGGCTCCATGTGGCGGCTGTCGAGTAGATGTCCCGCGGATTGGGCGGAGAAGCTCGCCCGCGCGGGCGGGGGGTTCTTCCACACGCCGGCCGGGCTCGGGGTGTGCGCGCCGCGCGGCGAACCGGTCTTCGCCGAGCTGGCGGTCGGCGCGGAGGTGGTGGGGGTCGCCGCTGGAGTGCGGAGCCGGTGCCGCTTCACGGCCCAGTTGCGCCACGTGTATCTCCCCACGCTCCCCGCCCTGGCGTTCGACGGCGGGCGGGAAGCGGCGCTGGTGAACCTGGTCGCGCTCTTGCGTGACCAGGGCGCGGTCGAGGTGGTAGCGGACGCGTTCGATGCGTGCTGGGTGCCCGGCGGGGTTCCCGGGGCGGAGGACACCCGCCCGCGGCAGGAATACGTGGTGCCGCTCGACGCCGAGCCCGACGCCCTGGCGCGCCGCTTCTCGCGCCATCACCAGCGCGGGTTGCGGCACGGGCAGCGCGAGCGGTGGGACTTGCGCACCCACGATGCACACGAGGCGCGCGACGTGTTGAGCGTGGTGCAGCAGGCGGCCGCCCGGCGGGCGGCCCAGCGGCGCGATGCACACATGGTGGAACCGCTCCCCGGAGCGGCCGCCCTGGGCGACGGCCGGGACTGGGGCACCACCACGTTCGCCGCCTGGCGGGGGGGCGAACTGCTGTGTGCGGCGCTGGTGGGGTGGGCCAACGGGCGCGCGTTCTTTCTCCGCGGGGGCTCGACCCCGGAGGGCTATCGCTCCAATGCCGCGGTGTGGCTCCACTGGCGAATCATGGGGGTGCTGGCCGCTCGAGGGATCACTGAATACAACCTCGGCGGCGCCCCGGGCCAGGCCCTCCGCCCCGAGGACCCGGCGCACGGCCTGCACCGCTTCAAGCGGGACTTCGGATCCGAGGTCCGTTCCTGCCACGGGATGCGCTGGACCCTCAGCCCCGCCCATATCCAGGCGCACCGGCTGGTGCCCCCGGCGCCTTACCGCGTCGTCAGCGCGTCGCCGTAACCGACGATCGCCCGTTGCTCTCCGGGCCGCGTCCGGCGGGTGGCGAGGTTCGCTCGTCCCAGGAGCTCCATGGCGTTGATCGAGGCGTAGGCCATGTTGTCCACGGCGTCGTAGCCGATGCGCAACACCAGGGCCGGCTCGCCCGGTTCGGGCGACAGCGCCGCGAGCGCCCGTTCCAGGCGCTCGGCCAACTGTCGCGCGCCGGCCAGGTCGGTCACCGGCGCCAGCAGCGCGAAGTCCGCCGCCCCCAGACGGCCGATCACGTCGGAGGCGCGGGCCACACTCTTCAGGGCGCGCACGCAACGTGGCGCCGTGCGCTGGCGCTCCGGCGGCTCCGCCACGACCACCAGGCAGGCCAGCCCCGTGTGGGCCCGGGCCGCGATCGCCCCGAGCTCCCGGGCCAACCGGCCCAGGCCATGGACGTTGTAGAGGCCGGTCTCGGGATCCACCAGCGCCTCGGCCACGGCCGCGTCGGTGACGAGCTTGGCCCGCGCGTAGGCGTTGATCTTGAGGAGCGTTTCCTGGGGGTCCAGCGGTCGCCCCAGCACGTCCCAGGCGCCACCGCGCAAGGCCGCGAGTCGCTCGGCGCGGCCTGCGGCCACCGCGGTCACCAGCAGCATCGGGGTGTGGGGCCCCACCCAGGGCACCTGCCGCAGCTGGCGGCAGGTCTCGAGCGCGAGCGCCGTGGGCAGTTCGGCCTCGACGATGATGAGATCGGGCTCGGTGGAGCGGACCTGTCGCTGGGCGTCGACACGCGTCTCGGCGTACGCCAGCGCGATGCCGTTGGGTTCGAGCAAGTCGCGCAACCACACCATGAACTGCCGATCCTGGCTGGCCAGCAACACCGTGGGCGCGCGCCCGCGTGGGTTGGTCACCGTCATCGGCATTCCTGATGGGCAAGACTCGGACCCGGGACGGGTGGGGCTTTGCCGTAGGTCGGCATAGGAATTGCCCCTAAAGACGGGGAGAGGCGGAGGTATGGAGCCCAGCGTCATCCTGGCCGATGACTATCCGATGGTCCGTCAGGGCTTCAGGGCGTTGCTCGAGCGCCACGGTGTGCGGGTGGTGGGCGAGGCGGAGGACGGCCGCGTGGCCGTCCGCCTGGCCCGCGAGTTGCAGCCCGACGTGGCGGTGCTGGATCTCGCCATGCCGGGCGTCAGCGGGCTCGAAGCGGCGCGGCAGATCCGGCGCACCAGTCCCCGCACCCAGACCATCCTGCTGACGGTGCACTCCGGAGACCGGCACGTGCTCGAGGCCCTGCGTGCGGGCGTCCGCGGGTATGTCCTCAAGACTCAGCCCATCGAGGACCTGCATCGTGCGATCATCGAAGTGGCGGGGGGCGCGATCTATCTGAGCCCCGGGGTCTCGCGGGCCGTGGTGGATGCCTATCTCGCCTCGGGCAAGCCCCCGGCCGACCGCATCACCTTCCGCGAGCGCCACGTCCTCCAGCTCATCGCCGAGGGGAAGACCACGAAAGAGATCGCGGCCCTGCTGGGGGTGAGCGTGAAGACGGTCGAGGCCCACCGCGCGCGCATGATGAAGCGGCTGGGCATTCACACCACGGCGGGCCTGGTGCGCTACGCGATCCGGGAAGGCGTGGTCAGCCCGTGACGCTCTGCCAGCTCCCCGTCCGCCTGGCGCACCGGGTGCGCCGCCGGTCGGTCCGGCGGCGTCTGGCCGGCGCCCGTCCCAGGACCATTCTGGTAGTATGCCACGCGAACGTTTGCCGCAGTCCATTCGCCGCGGCGGTGCTGCGGCGGGCCCTCGGGGCGCAGGGAATCGTGGTGGAATCCGCGGGGCTGGTCGGGGCCCACCGCGCCCCGCCCGAGGAAGCGGTCGCGGCAGCCGCGCGGCGGGGAGTGGATCTCGCGGCGCACCGCCCGCGGGTCCTCGAGCCCGAGATGGTCGGCCGAGCCGACCTGATTCTGGTGATGGAGCCCGGGCAAGCCCGGGCCCTGGGCGGGCGATTCAGCCGCCCCCCGCGAGACATCGTGGTCCTGGGGGATCTCGATCCGGAGCCGATCGCCGCGCGGGCGATTCGGGATCCCGTGCGGCAACCCGCGGCGGCGTTCGAGGCGTGTTACGCCCGGATCGAGCGGTGCGTGGGAGAGCTGGTGAGGGTGCTCCGGTGATCCATCCCCTGATTCGCCAGCGGTGGAGCCCTCGGGCGTTCTCGCCGCGTCCGGTGGAGCCGGAGAAGCTCCAGACCGTCTTCGAAGCTGCCCGATGGGCGCCGTCGTCCTTCAACGAACAGCCGTGGCGCTTCCTGGTGGCGACCAGCGCCGAGCCCGACTGGCTGGCGGAACTCCAGAGCTACCTGGCGCCGGGGAACCGGTGGGCCCGTGGGGCGCCGGTCCTCGCGGCATCGGCGTACCGGACCCACTTCGCCGGCACCGGAGCCCTGAATCGCATGGCGCTCCGCGACCTCGGCGCCGCCGAGGAGAACATGTTTCTCCAGGCCGAGGCGCTGGGCCTGGCCCTGCACCAGATGGCCGGGTTCGACCACGAGCGGTTCCGGCGAACCCTGCTGCCGGATGGGTTCGAGCCGGGAACCATGATCGCCATGGGCTATCCCCCCGGGGGCGAAGACCGGCGCCCGGAGGCGGCTGGCCATGCCCCGGCGCGGGCCCGCCTGCCCGTGCCCGAGTTCGTCTTCGGCCGGCGCTGGGGCGAGCCGGCGGCCGTCCTGTTCGGCGTGTTGCGCTGACGCGACCCCGCCCTGAACAGCCGCCATGATTCTCGGCGTCGGGTTGGACATCGTCGAGACCGCCCGAATTGCGCGGGCGCTGGAGCGCCACGGCCCGCGCTTCGAGGGGCGGGTATATACGCCGG
>DATLXT010000191.1:0-28665 GCA_035575475.1 Gemmatimonadales bacterium
GCCGCCTTCGCCGAGGCCGTGGCCCCGCCGGTGCACCAGGCCGGCCTCACCCTGATCTGCGAGCCCGGGCGCTATCTGGTGGCGCACGCCGGCGTGTTGCTCACTCGGGTGCTCTACCGCAAGCACGCCGGCGGGCGGGACTACCTGATCGTGGACGCCGGCATGACCGATTTCGTGCGGCCCAGCCACTACAACGCCCATCACGAGATCGTGCCGCTGCGAGACGGAGAGGGCGGCCGGCCGATGGAGACGGTGAACGTGGTGGGGCCGATCTGTGAGTCCGGGGACTTCCTGGCCCTGGACCGCAGGCTTCCGGCCGTGAAACCGGGTGAATACCTGGCGGTGCTGGGAGCGGGAGCTTACGGCTTCGTCATGAGCTCGACCTACAACGCCCGCCCCCGCCCCCCGGAGGTGATGGTGGAGGGCGACCGTTACTATGTGGCCCGCCAGCGGGAGACCCTGGAGGACCTGTGGCGGGGGGAAACCCTGGATCCGACCACCTGGTACCAGGCGTGAACCGCATCCTCATCCTCGATTACGGGTCGCAGTACACCCAGCTCATCGCGCGGCGGGTTCGCGAAGCGCACGTGTACTGCGAGATCCATCCGCCCACGCGGGACCTCGAGTTCATCCGGCGGTTCGCGCCCCGGGGGATCATCCTCTCGGGCGGGCCCAGCTCGGTCTTCGACCCCGGCGCGCCCACGATCGACCCCCGGCTCCTGGACCTCGGTATCCCGGTGCTGGGCATCTGTTACGGCATGCAGCTCATCGCGCAGGCGGCCGGCGGGCAGGTGCGGAAGTCCCCCGAGCGGGAGTACGGCCGGGCCGAGGTGGTGGTGCGGGATGCCGAGGGGCTGTTCGCGGGCTTCGATCCGCAGCACGGCATCGCGGTGTGGGCCAGTCACGGCGACAACGTCGAGACCCTCCCAGCCGGGTATCGGGTGACCGCCGCCTCGCCCAACGCGCCCATCGCCGGGTTCCGCCACGAGTCGAAGCCCATTCATGGAGTCCAGTTCCACCCGGAGGTGGCCCATACGCCCCGCGGCGGGGAGATGCTGCACAACTTCCTGTTCACCGTCTGCGGGTGCACGCCCGACTGGACGCCGGCGCACTTCGTGGAGCAGGAGGTGGCGCGGATTCGAGCCCTGGCGGGCCCCACCGGGCGCGCGATCTGCGGGCTGTCGGGCGGCGTGGATTCGGCGGTCGCGGCCGTGCTGGTACACCGGGCCATCGGCGACCGGTTGACCTGCATCTTCGTGGATCACGGACTGCTGCGGTTGGGCGAGCGGGAGCAGGTGGAGCGGACCTTCCGGCGCCACCTCGGCATGGACCTGCGGGTGGTGGATGCCTCGGCGCGGTTCCTGAAGGAACTCGACGGCGTCGCCGATCCCGAAGAGAAGCGGCGACGGATCGGGCATACCTTCATCGACGTCTTCGAGGACGCCGCCCGCCACGTCGAGGGCGACGTGGGCTTCCTGGTGCAGGGGACGCTCTATCCCGACGTCATCGAGTCGGTTTCGGCCACCGGTGGCCCCTCCGCTACGATCAAAACCCACCACAACGTGGGAGGTCTGCGCCCCAACCTCCCCTGGACCTTGATCGAGCCCCTGCGGAACCTCTTCAAGGACGAGGTACGACAGGTGGGCCGGGAACTGGGGTTGCCGGAGGAGATCGTGGGCCGGCATCCCTTCCCGGGGCCGGGCCTCGCCATCCGGGTGATCGGCCCCGTCAGCGCCGATCGCCTGGATCTGCTGCGGCGGGTGGATGCGATCTACCTCGAGGAGATCCGCAAGGCCGGCCTGTACGATCAGATCTGGCAGGCCTTCGCGGTCCTGCTACCCATCCGGTCGGTTGGGGTGATGGGCGACGGCCGCACCTACGACCAGGTGGTAGCCCTGCGCGCGGTCACCAGCCGGGACGGGATGACCGCCGACTGGTACCCCTTCCCACCCGATGTGCTGGGGCGGATCAGCTCCCGGATCATCAACGAGGTCAGGGGGGTGAATCGGGTGACCTACGACGTCAGCTCCAAACCGCCCGCGACCATCGAGTGGGAGTGAAACCGCGAGACCGGTGGCCGGCCGCCGGTGGCCGGCGCCGAGCGGGGAGGCAGGCGACAGGCTGCGGGAAGCGGGCCCCCGCCGGATGAAAAGGATGCGGCGTCTGGCCCGCGGGCGGCGATTCATGTGGCATGGCACGCTTCCGCGCCCTTCGGGCCTGGCAGGAGGCGCGGCGGCTCGCACTGCTCTCCGACGCCGCCATCGCGGAGCTTCCTCCCCGCGCGCGGTTCGCGCTGTCGGAGCGGTGGCGTCGGGCGGCATGCGGCGCGGCGCTCAATCTCGCCGAAGGCGCCGGTCAGGCGACCGGCGGAGACCTTCGACGGTTCGTGGCAGCGGCTCGGGGCTCGCTCGATGAGCTGGAGGCGATTCTCGACCTCGCCGAGGGACTGGGGTGCCTCGCGGGGGATCGTCTGGAGGAACTGAGGCGCGCTCGCCGGAACTGCGCCCGCCTGGTCGTGGGCCTCCTGCACAAGCTCGACCGCGCGGTGAGCGGCTGACGCCCGATGCCGGCCAGCGCCGGAGCGCCGGCACCAGGCGACGCCGTCAGATGTTCTTCTCCTCCAATAGCCGGATCAAGTCGACCGGGGCCGCGAGCCTCGCGAGCCGGTCCGGGACGTCGGGCTCCTTGGCGAATTGGGCGATCTTCCCGAGCACGGGCAGATACTGGTTCGAGACTTCGAGGGGCGGGGCCACGATGAGGAAGAAATAGCGCACCGGCTTGTCGTCGATGGCATGGTAGTCCACCCCCTCCAGCCTTCGGCCGAAGGCGACCCGGAGCCGACTGACCACCGTGGACCGGCAGTGGGGAATGGCAATCCCCTGCCCGATGCCCGTGGAGCCCAGGGTCTCCCGGCGCTTGAGCATCTTGACCAGCATGGTCTGCGCCTTGTCGTCGAGCTTGAGCAGGCCGACGAGCTCCTTCAACACCTCGTCTTTGGTCGTGCTCTTCAGGTGGAGATTGACGGCATCCTCGCTGAAGAACTCGCGCAGTCGCACAGCCGGTGGCTCCGATGCGGTGAAGGGCGCGTAAGGTAACGGCTGGTTGCCCGGGGCGCAACGCGCCATTACGTTGTGTCGCATGCACTTGCCGTATGGCCCGGTGCCCGCCGCTCCCCTCCTGCTGGCGCCCATGGCCGGCGTCTCGGAGCCGCCCTTCCGCCAGCTGTGCCGGCGCTTCGGAGCCGACGTGGTGGTGTCGGAGTTCATCTCGGCAGTCGGCATTTCGTTGGGCATCGAGCGGGTGTTGCGCGATCTGCGCTTCGAGCCCTGCGAGCGGCCCATCGGCATTCAACTCTACGGCGCGGACCCCGAGATCATGGCGCGGGCGGCCGGCATGGTCAGCGAGCTGGTCGCGCCCGACTTCGTGGACATCAACTTCGGTTGTCCGGTGAAGAAGGTGGTGCGGAACAACGGCGGGTCGGGCTGCCTCAGGGACCTCGGGTTGGTCGAGCGGATCATTCGAGCGGTCCGCGGCGCCACCCGCCTGCCTGTCACCGTGAAGATTCGGAGCGGGTGGGACGAGGCGAGCCGGGATCCCGTCACCATCGCGCGGCGCTGCCAGGACGCGGGCGCGGAGGCGCTGACCCTCCACCCGCGCACCCGCACGCAGATGTTCAGCGGCCGCGCGGCCTGGGACGAGATCGCGCGCGTGGTCGAAGCGCTGGCCATCCCGGTAATCGGCAATGGCGACGTGCAGACCCCTGAGGACGTGGTGGCGATGCGACGGCACACCGGATGCCTGGGTGTCATGATCGCGCGCGGCTCGTTCGGAAACCCGTGGATCTTCGCCCAGGCCCGGGACCTCCTCGAGGGACGGCCCAAACGGCCCGACCCCACGCCGGAGGAGCGCTTCGCCACGGCGCGGGAACACGCCCGGCTGGCGTTGCGGCTCCAGGGCGAGCACCGAAGGACGGTGATCGAGTTCCGGAAACACCTGGGGTGGTACACCAGGGGATTGCCGGGAGCGGCTGACTTGCGGCAGCGGCTCTTACAGGTGGAGTCCCTGGCCGAGGCGGAAGCGGTGTTCGCGGGCTACCTGGAGCGGTCGCTGGCGGGGGCGGCCGCGTGACCTGGGAGGAGGTCGCCCGCTTCATCGAGCGGCTGCCCTTCGCCCAGATAGACCATCTGCGGCCCCTGACCCAGGGGCACCAGGAGGTGATCTTCTGTCCCGGCAAGACGCCGGGGCAGGTGGTGGCGATCGCCGAGCGACTGGAACGCGCCGGCGGGACCTTCCTGGCGACCCGCGCCGAGCCGCCCCATCGGCGGGCGTTGCGGGAGCGCTTTCCGCGGGCCGAGGTGAACGAGCTGGGCCGCACCGTCTATCTGCCCCCCGATCCCGAGCCGCCGCCCACCGGGCGTGGGACGGTCCTGATCGTGACGGCCGGGACCAGCGACCTCCCGGTGGCCGAGGAGGCGGCGGTCACGGCGCGGGCGCTCCGGAATCGCGTGGAGCGGCTGACCGACGTCGGGGTCGCCGGCATTCATCGGCTCCTCACCCAGACGGACGTCCTGCGCGCCGCGTCGGTGGTCATCGTGGTCGCCGGGATGGAGGGCGCCCTCCCCAGCGTCGTGGGCGGGTTGGTCAAGGGCCCGGTGATCGCGGTCCCCACCAGCGTGGGCTACGGCGCCTCGTTCGGCGGCGTGGCCGCCCTGCTGGCCATGCTGAACTCCTGCGCTTCGGGCGTCACCGTGGTCAATATCGACAACGGGTTCGGCGCCGCGGTCGCCGCGAGCCGCATCAACCAGTCATGAGACGGCGCGGCGCCTGGGTCGGGCCCGCCTTGCGCGTGCTCGGCCTGGCGGCCGCGGCGCTGGGAGTGCTCCAGGGCGGCCTCTGGGCGCTGGTAGCAGCCGCCGGGGGCTTCGTGGTCGCCTTCGGCCTCACCATCGGTTCGCTGGTGCGTCTGTGGCAAAGCCAGCGCCCCCGGGCCCGGCCCCTCGACTTCTGGCACACCGTGGACCTGCTCCGGCGCGCTCACGGCGCGGCCGCCGGATGGGCCGTGGGGTTGCGGGAGGGGGACGTGGAGGCCGTGGGGGACGGCGCGCTGGGGCCCGATGCCCTCCGGCGGGGTGCCGCGCTGGTCCAGCTCGCCTCGGGCGACGGGCGGATGCACGTGGCCCGCGAGGTGTCCGGCACCTACGTAGCGGTCGGGGACTTCCCCTACGGCGCCGGGCTCTTGCTGCGCCAGCGGGACGCCGCGCCCGCCCTCACGGACGCCGTCGCGGAAGACCTGCGGCGCTTGGTGGCGACCATGCGGATCGCCGAGATGGACGTCCCGGAGGCCCAGACCGCCGTGGTGGCGAAGCAGCTCGCTCTCATCGCCGCCGGGGCCCAGACCCTGGACGGGGTGGCCAAGGCCGGCGCCGAGTTCGCCCAGCAGCTGTCCCAGCAGGGCGCGGTGGTGGCGATTCAGGACCCCGGGACGCTGGCGGTCCACGTCCAGGCGGTGTCGTCGGCGGCGGACAAGCGGCTGTTGGGTCTCACCCTCGCTACCGAGGCGCCGGTGGCGCGGGCGGTCAATCAGCGGGTGCCGGTCGTGACGCAAGGGAACGAGGACATCTTCGGTCCGGGGGTGCCGGAGCGGCGACGCCAGGAGCGCGCCGGCACCGCGTACCCGCTGCTGGACGGTCACGTCGCGGTGGGGGCGCTGGTGCTCGTGGGCCCGCCGGTCGCGCCCGACAGCCCGCTGGCCGAGCAGATCGGCCGCCTGGTGGTGGAGCTGGGGCCGCGGCTGGCCGCCGCCCGGGCCGTCCACGAGGCGGAGCAGCGCGCCGTGCGCGACCCGCTCACCGGGTTGTGCAACCGGCGCGAGTTCGAGCGGGTGATGGATCGCTTCCGCCTGGAGCACGAGCCAGGGCGGGAGCACGCCGCCCTCATCTACGTCGACCTGGACCGCTTCAAGCAGCTGAACGACACGCTGGGCCATGCCGCCGGCGACTCCGCCCTGCGGCACGTCGCCACCCTGCTCCAGGGTCAGCTGCGCGACGGCGATCTGGTGGCCCGCATCGGGGGGGAGGAGTTCGCCATCTGGCTCCCCCGCACCCCGCTGGGTGAGGGCATCGAGGTCGCCGAGCGGGTGCGCCGGGCGGTGGAGGGCACGGCCTGGCCCTGGAACGGGACCACCTATCGGCTCACGGCCTCGTGCGGGGTCGCGGCCTACCCGGAAAGCGTACGGGACATCAACAACTTGCGGGGCGCGGCGGATGCCGCGCTCTACCGCGCCAAGCAAGGCGGACGCAACCGAGTTGAAATGGCGGCGGCGGGGGAGTAAACTTCGACTCGAGGGGGCGACAGGCTTCGACGGGTTTGGCGAGGGTGTCGCTGCGTGCCCAGGTCCCAGCTACCTGGTGAAACCGCTGGAAAAACACAACTGCCAACACCGAGTTGGCTCTGGCTGCGTAAGCTTCGGCTTGACGCACCTGCGTGAGTGGCAGCCCGCCTGAGGCGGCGCTCACGTATCGTAAAATCGGGCTGGCGTGTCCCGGGGCCCCGGCGGGAGACGCGAGAGTGGTCGGGGCTCGTTGCCGGACCGGCCGGTGAGGTGCCGGGACGGTGAGACCAAAGAAACCTCGCCTACGCACGTAGGAGCGGCATCGGAGTCAGGCTCGGACCGGGGTTCGATTCCCCGCGCCTCCATGCAGCAGACGGGCGGCGGGCAACGCGCGGTGATGGGCGCCGGGCGTCGCCCGCCGCCCGTATTTTTTCCCCGCCCGGCCCCTGGCCCTCCCGGCCCGGGCACGTAGATTGGGCGCCCGACCGGTCGCCGTGTGCGATCCCCTGATCCCAGGAGGTACGATGGGCGCGGTGCTCGACCTCGTGCGGGTGCTCTTCGAGCCGGGAGCGGTGTTCGATCGGGTGCGGGAGCGCCCCCGGGTCCTGGTTCCCCTGCTCACGGTGATGGTGGTCTCGCTGGTGCTGGGCTTCCTGGCCAGGCCTTACATCGTGGCCGCGATCACCGCGGTCATGGCGCAGCGGCCGGCGGGGGCGAGCGGCGGGCCGAGTCCCGAGACCACGGCGACTCTCCAGATCGTCGGCTCCGCGGTGTTCCTGCCGCTCATCGTGCTGATCGCGGCGGGGATCCTCTGGATCGCGGTGTCGCTCTTCGGCGAGCAGGCGAACTACCGGAAGCTCCTGAGCGTCCAGGTATACTCCCTGACGCTGTATCTCCTTCAAGCCGGCGCCGGGCTCGTGGTCCTCGGCCTGCGAGGCGTGGAAAGCGTCTCCTCCCCCGCCGACCTTCAGCCCGCCTTCGGGCTCGATCTCCTGGTCCCCAACGCCACGGGGTACCTCGGGGCGGTGCTGAAGGGGATCAACGTGTTCTCCATCTGGGGCGTGGTGGTGCAGGGGATCGGCGTCACGCGGACGCACGGAACCTCCCGAGAGACGGGGTACGGTGCCGCGGCCCTGGCGTTCGTGGTCTCGCTCCTGGTCTTCAGCCTCTTCGCGCTGCTCCAGCCGTCGAGCTGAGGCGATCTACACCGTCGCTTTGGTTCGGTTGACCACCCCCGCTTCCTCCAGCGCCGCCTGCGCCGCCGCCAGGCGGGCGATGGGGACGCGGAAGGGCGAGCAGGACACGTAGTGCATGCCGACGCGATGGCAGAACTTGACGGACTCGGGATCCCCGCCGTGCTCCCCGCAGATCCCCACCTTCAGTTCGGGACGGGCCCCGCGCCCGGAGCGGAGTGCCAGCTCGATCAGACGCCCCACCCCACCCCGGTCCAGCGTCTGGAAGGGGTCGTCGGGAAGGATACCGCGCTCCACGTAAAGCGGTAGGAAGCGCCCCGCGTCGTCGCGGGAGAGGCCGAACGTGGTCTGGGTGAGATCATTGGTACCGAACGAGAAGAAATCGGCCTCGCGGGCGATCTCGTCGGCCGTGAGCGCGGCCCGGGGCAGCTCGATCATGGTCCCGATGAGATACGGGACCGCCCGCCCCTGCTCCTGGAACACCTGCTGAGCCACGCGGCGTACGATCTCCGCCTGGCGGCGCAGCTCCTCCACGTGCGCCACCAGGGGGATCATGATCTCGGCCATCACCTGCGGGCCCCGGGCGACGACTCGGCAGGCGGCCTCGAAGATGGCGCGAGCCTGCATCTCGGTGATCTCGGGGTAGGTGATCCCCAGCCGGCAGCCGCGGTGCCCCAGCATGGGGTTGGCCTCGACCAGGCCCTCCACGATCCGCCGGAGGTGCGCCAGCGGGACGCGCATGGTCTTGGCCAGCGCGGCGATCTCCTTGGGACTGTGAGGCAGAAACTCGTGCAGCGGCGGGTCGAGCAGGCGGATGGTCACGGGGTAGCCCGCCATCGCTTGGAAGATGCCCTCGAAGTCGCCCCGCTGCATGGGCAAGAGCTTGGCCAGCGCGCGCCGCCGTCCCGCCTGGTCCGGCGCCAGAATCATTTCGCGCATGGCCACGATGCGGTCACCCTCGAAGAACATGTGCTCGGTGCGGCACAGGCCGATGCCCTCGGCGCCGAACTCGCGGGCCCGGCGCGCATCGGCGGGCGTGTCGGCGTTGGCGCGCACCCGGAGCCGGCGGCGCGCGTCGGCCCAGCTCATGAGGCGCTCGTAGTGACGCCCCACCCGCGGGGCCACCAGCCGGGCCGCGCCCAGCATCACCCGGCCCGTCGTGCCGTCCACGGTGATCCGCTGGCCGCGCCTGACGGTGCGCCCGTTGGAGCGGAACACCCCGGCGCGGACGTCCACCTCGAGGTCCTTGGCACCCACCACGCAGGTTTTCCCCATCCCGCGGGCCACCACCGCCGCGTGGCTGGTCATGCCGCCCCGGGCCGTGAGCACGGCCTGGGCCGCCACAATCCCGTGGAAGTCCTCGGGCGACGTCTCAGGGCGCACCAGGATCACCCGATGCCCCTTGCGAGCCAGCGCCTCGGCTTCGTCGGCGTCGAACACCACCTCACCGATGGCCGCGCCGGGCGAGGCCGGCAGCCCCCGGGCGATCACGGTCACCGCTTGGCGGGTGTCCACCATGGGGTGGAACAGCTGGTCCAGATCCTGGGGCGGAACGCGCTGGAGAGCTTCCTCCGGAGTGATCAGACCCTCGTCCACCATCTCGACGGCGATCCGCACCGCGGCGATCCCGGTGCGTTGCGCTCGGCGGGTTTGCAGGATGAACAGCCGACCCCGCTCGAAGGTGAACTCGATGTCCTGGACGTCCTTGAAGTGCTGTTCCAGCCGTTCGGCGATGTCGGCCAGCTCCCGGTAGATCCGGGCCAGCTTCCCGCGCTTCAGGCGCTGGAGGGGGAGCGGCGTGCGGGCACCCGACACCACGTCCTCGCCCTGCGCGTTGAGCAGGTAATCGCCGTTCAACACCTTCTCCCCGGTGCGGCAGTCTCGCGTGAACGCCACGCCGGTCCCGCTGTCCTCGCCCATGTTCCCGTACACCATCGCCACCACGTTCACCGCGGTGCCGAGATCGTCGGGAATGCCGTGGACTCGCCGGTAATCCACCGCCCTCTTGCCCTGCCAGCTTTTGAAGACCGCTTCGATCGCCCCCCAGAGCTGCTCTCGGGGATCGTCGGGGAACGGACGGCCCAGCCTGGCCTGGATCAGGTCCTTGAACTCCCGCACCATGGCCCGCAGGTCCTCGGCCGGGAGATCGATGTCGCGCCGCACCTTCCGACGGTGCTTGTAGCGATCGAGGATCGCCTCGAACGGCTCCTTGCCCAGATCGAAGACCACGTCACCGTACATCTGCACGAAGCGGCGATAGGAGTCGTAGGCGAACTGGGCGTTCCGGGATGCCGCCGCCAGCCCCTCGACGGTGGCGTCGTTCAGGCCGAGGTTGAGGATGGTCTCCATCATCCCCGGCATCGACACGGCCGCGCCGGAACGCACCGACACCAGCAGGGGATTGGCCGGGTCGCCGAAGCGCTTCCCGGTCACCTTCTCCAGCTGCTTCAGGTGGCGACGGACCTCCTCGCGGAGACTGTCGCTCAGCGTGCCCTGCGCGAGGTAGGTTCCGCAGACTTTGGCGGAAATGGTAAAGCCGGGCGGGACCGGGAGGCCGAGATTGGCCATTTCGGCGAGCCCCGCGCCCTTGCCCCCCAGCACGTCGCGCATCGCCGCCGAGCCGTCGGCGCGCCCCGGCCCGAAGAAGTAAACGAAGCGCTGCACCGAGGCCACCGCGTCAGACCGCCGCCGGCGCGGGCGACAGCGGGACGGCGTGCCGGCTCGGGGTGGGGTCCTCGGGAATCTCGGTGGGGTAGGCGCCGGAGAAGCAGGCGTGGCAGAACCCGCCGGGATCGCCCCCGGCCGCCCGCAGCATCCCCTCGAGCGAGAGGTACCCCAGGGTCTCCACGCCCAGATGCCGGCGGATTTGCTCCACCGTGTGGCTCGCGGCGATCAACTCGGCCCTGGTGGGCGTGTCGATGCCGTAATAGCAGGGGCCCGTGATGGGCGGCGAGGCCACCCGAAAGTGCACTTCCGCGGCGCCCGCCTGCCGGATCATCTGGACCAGGCCCCGGCTGGTGGTCCCGCGCACCAGGGAGTCGTCCACCACCACGACCCGCTTTCCCTGGAGCACCTCGCGCACCGGATTGAACTTGATCTTGACCTTGGCGTTCCGCCCCGCCGGGGTGGGATTGATGAACGTGCGCCCCACGTAGTGGTTCCGGATCAGGGCGTGCTCCAGCTTGATCCCGGCCTCCTCGGCGTACCCCAGGGCCATGGCGTTGGAGGAATCGGGCACCGAGAACACGCAGTCGGCCCCCGGGACGGGATGCTCCCGGGCCAGCTCCCGCCCCAGGGCCCGGCGCACCCGGTCCACCGAGCGGCCGAACACCGTGCTGTCGGGCCTCGAGAAGTAGACCAGTTCGAAGATGCAGCGCCGGTGCGGCCGGGCCGGCAGGGAGGGGAGGCGTTCCACGCGCCCGTCGCGGATGCGGAGGAAGTCGCCGGGTTCGAGCTCGCGCACCGTCGTGGCCCCCACCAGGTCGAGGGCGCAGGTCTCGGAGGCCAGTACCGCGCCGCCGTTCAGCCGTCCCAGCACGAGGGGCCGGAAGCCGCGGGGATCCACCACCGCGTAGAGCGTCCGGCCGATGGTGATCACCAGCGAGTAGGCCCCCTCCACCCGTTCGAACGCGTCCAGCAGCTGATCTTCGGGCGCGCGGGCCTCGGAGCGGGCAATCAGGTGAACCAACACCTCGCTGTCCGACGAGGTCTGGAAGATCGAACCCTTGGCGACGAGGTCGGCCCGCAGCCGGGCGGCGTTGGTGAGATTGCCGTTGTGCGCCAGGGCCAGCGGGCCCTCCCGATAGCCCGCCAGGATCGGCTGGGCGTTCGCCAGAACGGAGGAGCCCGCCGTCGAGTAGCGGGTGTGGCCGATGGCCACGTCGCCGGGCAGGCCGCCGAGGGTGTCGTCGCTGAAGACGTCGGCCACGAGGCCCATCCCCCGGTGAATCCGAGCGGTCCCCGCCGCGTCCACCGCGACCACGCCGGCCGACTCCTGTCCCCGATGCTGGAGACTGTAGAGCCCCAGGTAGGCTACCCGCGCCGCGTCCGGCACGCCGGACAGGCCGATAATCCCGCACATGCGCCGGTCAGTCTCCCATCCGCCGGGGAATCGCCCTGTAATATACCTCGCGGAGCGCGCCGATCGGCTGGCGGATGACCGCGTCGCCCGTGCGAACCACGAACATGCCGTCGGGCGGGCCCACGGCGCCGACCCGGCTCGCCGGCACACCCAGCTCCCCCGCCAGCGCCAGCACGGCGGTCACCCGCTCCGGGACGCAGGTCACCACGGCGCGGGCCTGGGATTCGCTGAAGAGCAGCTCATGCGCGGGGAGCGACGCGCCGTAGGCGCTCAGGTCCACGTCGAGACCGAACCCCGCCGCCTGATACGGGCCGCCCATGGCCACCTCGGCGAGCGCCACGCCCAGTCCGCCCTGCGAGCAGTCGTGGGCCGAGCGCAGCAAGCCGCGTTCGGCGGCGGCGACGAGAAACTCGACCAGCCGCCGTTCGGCCTCGAGATCCACCCGGGGCGGTTCCCCGGCGACCAGTCGGTGCACCACCTCCCAATAGACCGATCCGCCGAGCTCCGCGCGGGTCTCGCCCAGGACCACGACCAGATCCCCGGCGGCGCGGGCGTGGCTGGGGACCGCGCGGTCGGCGCGCGTCAGAACCCCGACCATGCCCACCACGGGCGTCGGGTCCACGCCGCCCCCGGGGCTTTCGTTGTAGAAGGAGACGTTGCCGCCGGTCACGGGCGTGCTCAACGCGCGACAGGCGTCCGCGATGCCCCGACAGGCCTCGCGAAACTGGTAGAAGACGGCCGGGCGCTCCGGATTGCCGAAGTTCAGGCAATCGGTGACGCCGAGGGGGCGTGCGCCGGTCGAGGCCACGTTGCGCGCGGCCTCGGCGACGGCGGCTTTGCCGCCCTCGTAGGGATCGAGCAGGACGTACCGGGCGTTCCCGTCGGTGGTCAGCGCCAGGCCGAACCGCGTGCCCCGCACCCGGATCACGCCCGCGTCGCCGCCCGGCGCGATCACCGTGGACGCCTGCACCGTGGAGTCGTACTGCTCGAACACCCAGCGCTTCGAGGCGACGGGCGGATGATCGAGGAGACGGAGCAGGACCTCGTCGGGATCCGGGACGCGGGAGGCGGGATCGGGCCGGGCGCGGCGCAGTTCGACGATGCGCGGATCCTCGGCCGCCTCCGGATGGTACACCGGGCAGTCTTCCACCAGGCGCCGCGCCGGGATCTCGACGACCACCCGATCGCCCCAGGTGCAGCGGTACACGCCGTCCTCGGTCACCCGGCCGACGGGAGTCGCGGCGAGGTCCCATCGGGCGGCGACGGCCTGCACCTCGCGCACCCGGTCCGCCTTGGCCACCACCAGCATCCGCTCCTGCGACTCCGAGAGCAGGATCTCGTACGGCGTCATCCCGGGTTCCCGGGTGGGCACGCGGGAGAGGTCGATTTCCACCCCGACGCCGCCCCGGGCGGCCATCTCGGCCGAGGAACTGGTGAGCCCGGCGGCCCCCATGTCCTGGATGGCGACGATGTGTCCCGAGGCGATGAGCTCGAGGCTGGCCTCCAGCAGCAGCTTCTCGGTGAAGGGATCGCCCACTTGCACCTGGGGCCGGCGCTGCTCGCTCGCGTGAGTCAGCTCCTCCGAGGCGAACGCCGCGCCGTGAATGCCGTCGCGGCCGGTCCTCGCCCCCACGACCAGCAGCACGTTTCCGGGCCCCTGGGCGGCGGCGCGGATGAGGTCGCGCTCCCGAAGAATCCCGACGCACATCGCGTTGACCAGCGGATTGCCGCCGTAGGCCGGCCCGAAATCCACCTCGCCGCCCAGGGTGGGCACGCCCACGCAGTTGCCGTAGTCGGCGATGCCCCGTACCACGCCGCCGAACAGATACCGATTCCGCGCATCGTCCAGCGGCCCGAATCGGAGGCTGTTGAGGAGCGCCACCGGGCGAGCCCCCATCGTGAACACGTCCCGCAGGATCCCGCCCACGCCGGTGGCCGCCCCTTGATAGGGTTCCACCGCCGAGGGGTGGTTGTGGGACTCGATCTTGAACGCGACGGCCCAGCCTTCGGGAAGGCGCAGAACCCCGGCGTTTTCGCCCGGCCCCTGGATCACCTGCGGGCCCGCAGTGGGCAAGAGGGCGAGGACCGGCTTCGAGTGCTTGTAGGAGCAGTGCTCGCTCCAGAGCGCGGAGAAGATCCCCAGCTCGGCAAACGTGGGAGGACGGCCCAGCATGGCTTCGATGCGGCCGTACTCCTCCTCGGAGAGGTGGTGGCGGCGCACCAGTTCCGGCGTGACCGGGGGATCGCCGGGGAAGGGCACCGCGCGGGTCACGCGTCGGACGCCTTGGCTCCGGAGACCCCCCGCATCACCGCCCGCAGGACGCGGCCCATCAGCCCCGGCTCCTGGGCGCGCAAGAGGCTCTCGGCCTCGCCCGCGTCGAACCAGATCCCGTGGCAGTTGGTGCACTGGTCGATCTGCACACCGTGCCACTCGCCGGTGATGAGGTCATAGCCGCACTTGGGGCACTTCATGTAGTGCGAGCGGCGCTCGGCCTCGGCGGCGGCCTTCTGGGCGGCCTCCCGCTGCTGGCGCAGCAGTTCGGCGTCCCGCCGGGCGAAGTATTCGTCTTCGTTACGACTGGGCTTGTCGGGCATGGTCGCGGGTCAGGAGTCCGGGCTCGGGGGTCGCACCACCAGGGTGTCGCCCCCTCGCGTGGGGAGGGGTACCACGCCGGGGGGCGAGGAGGACTGCCCGCTGTACCCGTGGCCGGGCCAGCGGAGAATGGCGTCCACCACCAGACCGTTCTGGAGGAACACCACGTCGTAGGTGCCGCAGCTGTACTCGCAGCCATTCCGGAAGTAGAGATAGGTCCACTCACCCGCTCGGCGCACCCCCACCGGCGGGCCCCACAGCGAATAGACGTCCCGCTCGGTCATGCCGGGCGCGATCGTGCCCGTGTCGTCGGAGACGTAGGGCTCGTCGCGCAGCGGCCGCGTGCCGGCGGGGTATTGAGGTGCCGACGGGCGGGGCCGCGCCGGAGTCGCCGGACCCGGACGGGCGGTGTCCCCCCGGGGAGCCTCGGGGCGAGCCGTGTCGGCCGGAACCGTGGAGGCGGTCGGCGCGTCGCCCCCGAAGAACCGGGTCTTCAGGCTTCCCCACTGCGCCGTCAGGAAGTCACGCTCCAGATAGCCGGCGACCGCCACCGCCACCACCAGCAGAAGCGCGAGCAACGTGGTGCGTCGCATTGCGGGCCTCCATCATCGAAAGAAAGACGCGGGCGCCGTCGTCTCCGCCGAGCACCGCCGCGTTCCGGCGCTCCGGGTGCGGCATGATGCCGACGACGTTCCGCTGGGCGTTGGTGACGCCCGCGACGTCGTGCGCCGACCCGTTGGGGTTCTCTCCCAGGTACCGCCAGACCACCTGCCCGGCGGCCTCCAGTTGGGCGAGCGTGCGGGCATCGGCCACGTACCGGCCGTCGCCATGCGCGATGGGCAGCACCAGCTCCTCTCCGGGGCGGTAGAGCCGGGTGAAGGGCGTGTCCGCCGACTCCACCCGCACCCGCACCGGGCGGGAGAGGAAGCGGAGGTTGGCGTTGCGCATGAGCGCGCCCGGCAGGAGGCCGGCTTCGCACAGGATCTGGAAGCCGTTGCAGATTCCCAGCACCGGGCCGCCGGCCCGCGCGTGAGCGGCGACCGCCGCCATCACCGGCGAGAATCGCGCGATGGCCCCGGCTCGCAGGTAGTCGCCGTAGCTGAACCCGCCCGGCAGAATGACGATGTCGGCGCCGCCCAGGTCCGTATCGCGGTGCCAGACGAAGTGGGCCTCGGCCCCGGCGGCCCGAGCGGCCTCGAGGGTGTCGGCGTCGCAGTTCGACCCGGGGAACACCACCACGGCCACGCGGACCATCAGGCGGCCTCCACCTGCACGTGGTAGTCCTCCGTGACCGGATTGGCGAGCAGGCGATCGCACATGAGCCGGGCCCGGGCCGCGGCCTCCTCGCGCGAACCGGCCTCCACCTCGAGGACCAGGTGCTTCCCCACGCGCACCCGCTGCACCTCCCCGAATCCCAAGGCGTGAAGGGCCTGCTCCACCGCCTGGCCCTGGGGATCGAGCAGTGCGGCGCGGGGCATCACCCGCACCTCGACGCGGAAGGCGCTCACGGCGCGCCGCCCCGCGGCGAGATCCCCCGGCGCCGCCGACCGTACGCTTCGTCGACCCGGTCGGCGTCGTCCGAGACCACGATGGACCCCGCGATGCCGGCGTCCTCGCGACCGCGCGGCTCCACGAAGCCCAGCAGGACGGCGCGCAGGACGCCGTAGGCCATGTACGCGATGCCCAGGGGGAAGAAGAACTCGTCGTGCCGCCAGATGCCGAACACCGCGATGCTCAGGATGATGGCGAGACCGAGCAGCCCGCGCAGCGTGCGCAGGCCGGCGCGAGGCAGCTGCGCGTAGTGCACGTTGCTCACCATCAGGATCGCCAGGCTGATGACCAGGAAGATCAGGAGCAGTTGCCAGGGCAACCCCTGCACCGCGGGGTACAGGTCGCTCTGCACGAAGGGGTAGTAGGTCGCCAGGGTCATCCCGGCGGCGGGGGAGGGGAGGCCGATGAACGCGCTCTTGGGGCGTCCCGCCTGAGTGACGTTGAACCGAGCCAGCCGAAGTGCCGCCGCCATGACGTAAAGGTAGCTGATCACCCAGGCCATCTGCCCGAGCGACGTGAAGGCGACCTGGTGAAGGAGAAACGCGGGTGCCACGCCGAAGCTCACGATGTCCACCAGGCTGTCCAGCTCGGCTCCGAACCGCGTCCCCGCCCCCGAGAGGCGGGCCACGCGCCCGTCGAGCAGGTCGAGGATCCCGGCGAACACGATGAACCAGCCGGCCCGGTAGTACTCGCCCCGCGCCGTCAGCACCATCGCCCAGAACCCGAAGAACAGGTTGAAGAGGGTGAACAGGCTGGGCACCACGACCACGACCCGACGGATACCGGGGCGCGCCAGCCGGGAACCCGGTAAGCCCGGGGGACCGCTCATTCCGGGAGCTCCATCAGCACGGTGACCCCCGCCGCGACCCGCTGGCCCACGGCCACCCGCACCACGGGACGGCTCGCCGCGGGCACGAACACGTCCACCCGCGAGCCGAACCGGATGATCCCCATCCGCTCGCCCTGCACGGCCCGCTCGCCCGGCTTTCCGTCGGTCACCACGCGCCGAGCGACGAGACCCGCGATCTGGCGGACCAGCACCGGCCCGTACGGCGAACGCACACCCACCGAAGCCTGCTCGTTGTCGAGACTGGCCTTCTCGCTCGCGGCGTGCAGGAACTTGCCGGGGTGGTACCGCACCAGTTCGATGGTGCCGGACACCGGGTAGCGGTTCACATGCACGTCGAAGACGTTCATGAAGATCGAGACCCGCTTGGCGGGAAGCTGGAGATACAGGGGCTCATCGGTGTCCACCACGCTCACCACCTTCCCGTCCGCGGGGGCGATGACCAGGTGCTGGCCGCGGGGGCCCCGGCGCACCGGGTCCCGGAAGAAGACCAGGAGCCAGAGGGCCGTCACCCCGAGGACGCCGGCCGGTCCCCACAGCCACCCGCCCCAGCGGAGCGCGGCCCATCCGGCCCCCAGGGCCAGGCCCCAACCCGGGAGGATGAACGGCCAGCCCTCGGGGGCGATTCTCACGACGCCGCCTCCAGCCGTCGCCCCGTGATCCGGCGGTAGGCCTCGAGATAGCGGGCGCTGGTCGCCCGCACCACGTCGGGGGGCAGGGGCGGGGGCGGCGGCTCCCCGTTCCAGCGGCCGGCCTGCTTGAGGCCGTCGAGATAGTCCCGCAGCGGCTGCTTGTCGAAGCTGGGCTGGCTCCGGCCCGCCGCGTACCCGTCGGCCGGCCAGAACCGCGAGGAATCGGGCGTGAGGATCTCGTCGATTACCAACAGGGCGCCGTCCGGCGCCCGGCCGAATTCGAACTTGGTGTCGGCGATGATGATCCCCCGCTCGGCGGCGAAGCGCCGGCCCGCCTCGTAGAGCGCCAGGCTGGCCGCGCGCAGCCGGCCGGCGAGGTCCGAGCCCAGGGCCCGCTCGACGTGCGTGAACGTCACGTTCTGGTCGTGACCGGTCTCGGCCTTGGTCGCGGGCGAGAAGATCGGCGGGTCCAGGCGCTGGCTCTCCACCAGGCCCTCGGGCAGGGGCTCGCCTGCCAGGGTACCGGACCGGCGGTACTCGGCCCAGGCGGAGCCGGACAGGTACCCGCGCACCACGCATTCGAAGGGCACCGGCGTGGTCCGACGAACCAGCATGGCCCGCTGCTGCCACACCTCGCGGTGCTCCCGCAGCACGGGGACGCGGGCGACGATCTCGTCCGGCTCGCTCGTCACCAGGTGGTTCGGCATCACGTCACCCAGCCGGCGGAACCAGAACGCCGAGAGCTGGGTGAGCACGGCCCCCTTCCAGGGCACCGGCTCGTTGAGCACCACGTCGAACGCGCTCACCCGGTCGCTCGCGACCAGGAGGAGCGTTTCGTCGTCAACGGTGTACACCTCGCGCACCTTCCCCCGGCGGAACAGCGGCAGGGGAAGGCGGCTCTCGACTAACGCCCCGCTCATACCTTGACCTCCGCGGTCGCCACGGACGGTACCGCGGCTTCGACGGCCCGGAGCAGGTCCGCCACGTCGTGGTCGAGGAACTCGTCCACCTGCTGGGGCGCGCGGCCCACGTGCCGGCCGGGGTCGAGGTCCCCGGGCTCGGGGCCCACCCCCAGCCGGCGGAACGCCGGGTCGCGCGCCAGGCGCTCCAGCAGGTCGTTGGAGGCTCCCCGCTCGGCCATCGCCTGGGCCACAGCCAGGCTGTGCCCCCGGATGACCTCGTGGAGCGCCTGCCGATCGCCGCCTGCCTTCACCCCGCGCAGGAGCAGCCGCTCGGTGGCCAGGAACGGCAGCGCCTCCTCCACGTGCCGGGCGATGACCGCTTCGCGCACCTCCAGTCCGGCGGCGACGTTGGCGGCCAGCACCAGGATGGCGTCGGTGGCGAGGAAGGCCTCCGGGATGGCCAACCGGCGGTTCGCGCTGTCGTCGAGCGTGCGCTCCAGCCACTGGGTGGCCGCCGTGTGCCCCGCGTTGCCTTCCAGCTCGATCACGAAGCGGGCCAGCCCCGTCATCCGCTCGGCGCGCATGGGATTCCGCTTGTAGGGCATGGCGCTCGATCCCACTTGCTCGCTTTCGAACGGCTCCAGCATCTCGCCCTCGTGCTGGAGCAGGCGCAAGTCGGTGGCGAACTTGGCGGCCGATTGCGCCACGCCCGAGAGGGCCGCCAACACCTGGGCGTCGAGCTTGCGGGTGTAGGTCTGGCCGGTGATCGGGAGCACCCGGGCGAAGCCCATCTTGCGGGCCACGCGGGCGTCCAGCTCGCGCACCTTGGCGTGGTCGCCGTCGAACAGCTCCAGGAAGCTCGCCTGGGTCCCGGTCGTGCCCTTCACGCCCCGGAACGGCAGGGTGTCCAGCCGGTGCAGCAACTCGGCCGCGTCGAGCGCGAAGTCCTGCATCCAGAGCGTCACCCGCTTGCCCACCGTGGTGAGCTGGGCGGGCTGGAAGTGGGTATAGGCGAGGCAGGGCAGGTCGCGCCACCGCCGGGCCGCCTTGCCCAGGGCCACCAGTACCGCGGCGGTGCGCCCCAGCACCAGCCGCAGGCTCTCGCGCATCAAGACCAGGTCGGCGTTGTCGGTGACGTAGGCGCTGGTGGCGCCCCAGTGAAGGTAGGGCCGGGCCGCCGGCGCCTGCTCGCCCAGGTGGTGGATGTGCGCCATCACGTCGTGGCGCAGGCGCTTTTCGTGTTCCCCCGCGCGCTCCAGGTCGGCGTCGTCCAGGTGGGCGGCGACCTGGTGGACGGCCTCGGGCGGGATCGCGAGCCCGAGGTCGCGCTGGGCCTCCAGGAGGGCGAGCCACAGCTCCCGCCAGATGCGGATGCGCCGCCGCTCGCTCCACAGCGCCTGCATCGCCGGGGAGGCGTACCGAGCGGCCAGGGGGGACACCCAGGTCAAACGGGCGCCTGGCTCTTGGCCGCGAGCGCGTTCCAATCGGCCAGGAATTGCTCGAGGCCGCGGTCGGTGAGCGGGTGGCGGAGCAGCTTGCGGAGCACGTCGGGCGGCAGGGTCGCCACGTCGGCCCCGACCATGGCCGCCTCCGCCACATGCCGCGGGTGCCGGATCGAGGCCGCCAGGATCTGGGTGGGCAGATCGTAGTTGTCGAAGATGACCCGGGCCTCGCGGATCACCGTCATCCCCTCCTCGCCCGCGTCGTCCAACCGGCCGATGAAGGGACTCACGTAGGTCGCCCCGGCCTTGGCGGCGAGGAGACACTGCACGCTGGAGAAGCACAGCGTCACGTTGGTCTTGATGCCCTCGGCTACGAGACGGCGCACCGCCGGCATACCGGCCTCGATCATCGGGATCTTGACCACGATGTTGTCGGCGATCTTCGCCAGCCGCCGCCCCTCGGCCACCATGCCGTCTGTGTCCAGGGCCACGACCTCGGCCGATACCGGTCCGTCCACCAGCGAGCAGATCTCCTTGAGCACGTCGTGGGGGTCGAGATCCCCGGCCTGCTTGGCGAGCAGCGAGGGGTTCGTGGTGAGCCCGTCGATGAGACCGGCCTGCACGGCCCAGCGGACGTCCTTGAGGCTCGCGGTATCGAGGAACAGCTTCATGGTTCAGGCCTCGGCGTAGAGGTCCGGAGGATAGCGCACCGCCACCAGATACAGGCCTTGGGGCGGGGCCGGCGGGCTCGCCCCCTGATTGTCGGTCGCCGCGAGGAGTCGGGGGAGATCGGACAGCGGCCGCCGCCCCAGCGCGATATCCACCATCGCGCCCACGAGGAAGCGCACCATCCGGTGCAGGAACCGGTCGGCCTCGATCGTGTAGCTCACGCCCGCCCCGTCCGTTCGCGGCGCCCATTCCGAGAGCGTCACCCGGCACCGGTAGTGAGCGCTGGCCGCGCCAGCCGCCGCGAGACCGTGAAACCGGTGCTCACCCGCCACCAGGGCCGCGGCACGCTGCAACAGTTCGGCGTCGAGCGCGCGCCCGAGAGCCCACTCGTACGGCCGGCGAAACGGCGAGCAGCTCCCCTCGTCCGTTCCAATCACATAGCGGTAGCGGCGCGCCACGGCGCTCCTTCGCGCGTGAAAGCCGCTCCGCATGGCGTGGACCCGCTCGACCCACACGTCACGGGGGAGCAGCGCGTTCAGCGCCCGCCGCAAGCCCCCCGGATCCGAGCCCCAGCGGTCCGGCACTCCGAACCCCACCGCCTGGCCGAGGGCATGCACACCGGTATCGGTGCGCCCGGCGGCGATCGCCGGCACCCGCCGGCCCATCAGCCGCTCCAAGACCGCCTCGACCTCCCCCTGCACCGTGCGAAGGCCGGGCTGCCGTTGCCACCCCGCGAACCGCGCCCCGTCGTAGTGGAGCACGGCGAGGAAGGGGCGGCTCGTCACGGGCGAAAGATAGAGCCGGGGGAAGGGCCTTTCAAGCAGGCAACTCCTTGTGGCATTTGACACAAGCCCACTGCTTCGGATAGCTTCGGACAACCCCGCGCGACCCGTGTCCGACACCGTTTCGCCGCTCCACGAGGCCCTCGCCGCTCTCGCCCAACGCCACTCCTTGAGCGAATCCCTCACGGCCGAGGTGTTCGCCGCGGTGATGCGGGGGGAAGCGACGGCGGCCCAAACCGGGGCGCTCCTGCTCGCGCTCCGGGTGAAGGGCGAAACCGCCGAGGAGGTGGCCGGCGCCGCCCGGGCCCTGCGGCAGGCGATGGTCCGGGTGCCGAGCGACGCCGACCATCTGGTGGACACCTGCGGCACCGGGGGCGGGCGCGTGACCACCTTCAACATCTCGACCGCGGCCGCCTTCGTCGCGGCGGGCGCGGGCGCCACCGTGGCCAAGCACGGCAACCGGTCCTTTACATCGCGCTGCGGCTCGGCCGACGTGCTGGAAGCGCTGGGCGTGCGCATCACGCTGGAGGCGGACGGCGTGGCGCGGGCGCTCCGCGAGGCGGGCATCGCCTTCCTGTTCGCGCCCAGCTTCCACCCGGCCATGAAGCACGTGGCCCCGGTGCGGCGCGAGCTGGGCGTGCCCTCGATCATGAACCTGCTGGGGCCGCTGGCCAATCCGGCGGGCGTCCGGCGGCAGGTCGTGGGTGTGGCCGATCCCGATCGCGCCCCGTTGCTGGCCGGCGCGCTGGCCCGGCTCGGCGCCGAGCACGTCCTGGTGGTGCACGGCCGGGTGGGAATGGACGAAATCGCACCCACGGGCGTCACCGACGTCTGGGAGGTTCGGGACGGCGAGACCCGCAGCTGGACGCTCGACCCGGCGCGGTTCGGGCTGGCGGTGGATGAGGAGGCCGCCCTGCGCGGCGGGGCTCCCGCCGAAAACGCCGCACGAATCGAACGATTGCTGGAAGGCGCCGAGGATGACAGCGCGGGGCGTGCCGCCGTGCTCCTCAACGGGGGCGCCGCCATCTACGCCGCTGGACTGGCCCGCGACTGCGAAGAGGGCATCGAGCGGGCCCGCACGGCCCTCGCGTCAGGCGCCGCCCGCGAGGCGCTGGAACGGCTCCGGCGAGCGGCTAATACTTCCGGATGACGCCGACCACGATCCCCTGGATCACCAGGTCGCGCTCGTTGACCCGGATGGGACTCATGTCCGGATTGGCGGGCTGGAGCCTGATCCAGCCGCCCGGCTCCCGATACAGGCGCTTCACCGTGGCGCCGGTCCCGTGGACCAGCGCGATCACCATCTGGCCGTTGTCGGCCTGGTTGCGCTCCTGGACGACGAGGTAGTCGCCGTCGCGGATCTGCTCGTCGATCATGGACTGGCCGCGGACCTTGAGCACGTAGCTCCTGCCGCGCCGGGGCACCAGGTCGTCGGGTACGGCGATCGCGTCCTGGCCGGAGACCGCCTCGATCGGCTCGCCGGCCGCCACCAGGCCGAGGAGCGGCAGCTCGGTGGCGCCGGTTTTCCCCTTGGGGGGAACGATCTCGATGGCCCGGCTCTCGTTGGGGGTGCGCCGGATGTATCCTTTGCGCTCGAGGTTGGTGAGATGCTCGTGAACCGTGGCCAACGAATGGAACCCGAAACGCCGGGCGATCTCCTCGAAGCTCGGGGCGTACCCGTGGGCCTCGATGTGGTCGGCCAGGTAGGTCAGAATCTCTTTTTGACGTCGGGTGAGTGGCACGCTGGGCCCCGAAGATAACCCGAACCATAATCTACCCGAATATCGCCCGAATGCAAGCCACCCGCCCGAGTCTGGATGCCATCCTCGCCGACGCGCGTCGGCGGGCTGAGGCCTTGCGCAGCCGGCGGCCGGAGCTCGAGCGAGGGGTCGCCGCGGCCCGGCCGGCGCAGCCCTTCGGGGGCCGGTTGCTGGGGTCGTCGGTCGGAGTGATCGGGGAGGTGAAGCGCCGCTCCCCGTCGGCGGGCGCCATCCGGAGCGATCTGGATCCCGTGGCCCACGCCCGCGGGTACGCCGCGGGCGGCGCCGTGGCCATCTCCGTGCTGACGGATCCGGCGCACTTCGGCGGCTCGATCGCCGACCTCGAGCGGGTGGCGGCGGCGGTCACGCTCCCGGTCCTGCGCAAGGACTTCCTGGTGGACGAGCTTCAGGTCTTCGAGGCCCGCGCCGCGGGAGCGAGCGCGGTGCTCCTGATCGTACGGGCGCTGCCTGCGGGCCAGCTCCGGGCGCTGGCGCGGGCGGCCCGGGAGGTCGGCGTGGGGGTGCTGGTCGAGGCGCACACCGAGGCCGAGCTCGAGGCCGCCCTCGAGGTGGAACCCGACGCGGTCGGGATCAACAGTCGGGACCTCGCGACCTACGCGGTGGATCTGGCGCTGGTCGAGCGGCTGCTCGCCCGGGTGCCGGCGGGCGTGCCGGCGGTGGCGGAGAGCGGCATCGAGGGCCGGGCCGACGTGGAACGATTGGCGCGGGCGGGCGCCGATGCGGTCCTGGTGGGCACGTCGGTCGCCCGCGCGGCCGACCCCGCGGCGGCGGTCGAGGCCCTGGTCGGTGTACCCCGGAAGGGACGGACCACGTGAAGCGGAGATCGGGCGGCGAGAAGCGGGATGCGGGCAGCGCGGGGGCCGAGGGAGTGGTCAGGGCGCAGGGCGGCGCCGGCAGCGCTACGGAGACGGGGAGGGACGGGAGGTTCGGTCCCTACGGGGGTCGCTATGTCCCGGAGACGCTGATGGCGGCGCTGGAAGAACTCGCCGCGGTCTACGAGGAGGCGCGGCGGGACCCCGGGTTCTGGGCGGAGCTCGAGGCGCTGGGGCGCGAGTACGTGGGGCGCCCCACGCCGCTGACCGAGGCGCCGCGGTTCGGCGCCGAGGTGGGCGAGGGGGTGCGCGTGGTGCTGAAGCGCGAAGATCTGAACCACACCGGTGCGCACAAGATCAACAACACGCTGGGCCAGGCGCTGTTGGCGCGGCGCATGGGGAAGCGGCGCATCATCGCCGAGACTGGTGCCGGACAGCACGGGGTGGCCACGGCCACGGTGTGTGCCAAGTTCGGTCTCGAGTGCGTGGTTTACATGGGCGAGGAGGACATGCGGCGCCAGCGGCTCAACGTGTACCGCATGGAGCTCATGGGCGCGCGGGTGGTCCCGGTGACGGCCGGGAGCCGCACCTTGAAGGACGCCACGAGCGAGGCGCTGCGCGACTGGGTCACCAACGTCACCTCGACCCACTACATCATCGGCTCCGTGGTGGGGCCGGACCCGTTTCCCCGTTTGGTGCGGGACTTCCAGTCGGTGATCGGGCGGGAGGCCCGGGCGCAGGTGTGGGAGCGCTTCGGCCGGCTGCCCCGCACCGTGGTGGCGTGCGTGGGCGGAGGGTCGAACGCCATGGGCATGTTCTCCGCCTTCCTCGAGGAGGCGGAGGTCGAATTGGTGGGCGTCGAGGCCGGCGGCGAAGGGTTGGAGAGCGGCCGGCATGCCGCCTCGCTGGCTCGGGGTCGGCCGGGGGTCTTCCACGGGAGCCTGAGCTACCTGCTCCAGGATGGCGCCGGGCAGGTGCGGCCCGCGCATTCGGTGTCGGCGGGCCTCGACTACCCGGGCGTCGGGCCCGAGCACGCTTACCTGAAGGACACCGGTCGCGTATTGTATGATGCGGTGACGGACCACGAAGCCCTGGAGGCGTTCGCCGCGCTGAGCCGCCTGGAAGGCATCCTCCCGGCTTTGGAAAGCGCCCACGCCCTGGCCTGGGTGCGCGGCCGGGCGGGACGGTGGAGCGGCGGCGACGTGGTGCTGATCAACCTGAGTGGCCGGGGCGACAAGGACGTGGCCCTGGTGGCGGACCTGACCGGAGCGAGGCCCTGACGCAGCAGCCGATTCCCGAGCTCGCGCTCCCCCCGTCGCAGGTCGAGGAGCTGATGACCGTCCTCTCCAAGGGGATGCGGGCCATCCAGCTCTACCTTCCGAACAACCCCGTTTATCAGCGCGCCGTGGAGAACATCCGCGCCGCGTTCCGCCAGATCTGGCAGGCCACCGACGACCTCGCCCTCGACGTGAGCGAGACCGACCTCCGGTGGGAGGACCACGTGGTGTACTCCCAGCCCAACAAAGGGGAGAGCATCGCCTGGACCCTGTACAAGGACGGCGTACGCTCGGTGACGTTCAAACCGGGAGTGGAGGAGCAGGAGATCGTCCGGTTCCTGAACGTGCTCCAGCAGGCCAAGAACCTCCAGGCCGACGCGCCCGAGGACCTCCTCACGCTGCTCTGGTCCGAAGACTTCCAGTTCGTCAGCTACACCTTCCGCGAGCTGGCGAGCGAGGATGCGGTGCCCATCGAGAAGGGCGAGACCATTCCCGCCGCCTCGCCCCACGAAGTGCGGCAGGCGCTCCAGGCGGAAGCGCCGCCGCGCCAGGGCCTGGTGTCGATCGAGGACTTCGACACCACGCTGTACTTCCTGGAGGACAAGGAGATCGACTATCTGCGCCAGGAAGTGGAGCGGGAGTACTCGCAGGACCTGCGCCGCAACGTCCTCGGCATGCTGTTCGACCTGCTCGAGCTCCAGACGTACGCCACGGTGCGGGCCGAGCTGATCTCGATCGTCGAGAACTTCATCCCGTATCTGCTGGGGGCGGCCGACTTCCGCTCGGTGGCCTACGTGCTGCGCGAGAGCCGCGTGGTGCTCCAGCGGGCCCGCGAGCTGATCCCCGAGCATCGCCAGGCCCTGGAGGCCCTGCCCGGGCGGCTGTCGCAGGCCGAGGCGCTCTCGCAGCTCTTGCAGTCGCTGGACGAGGCTACGGTGTACCCCAGCGAAGAGGAACTGGCCGAGCTGTTCCAGGAGCTCACGGCCGAGGCCCTGCTCACGCTGATGGGGTGGTTGCCGCGGCTGACCAACGAGCGGGTCAGAGATCTGGTGCAGCGCTCCGCCGAGCGGCTGGCCCAGGCCCACGCCGCCGAGGTTCTCAAGGCCCTCGCCGCCGACGACCCCGCCATCCAGATCGAGATGGTGAAGCTGGCGGGCCGGCTGAAGCTGGCCGGCGCCCCCGAGGGGATGGGGCGCCTGCTGGAGCGGGGTGATCGGAGCGTCAAGCTGGCCGTGGTCGAGGCGCTGGTGGCGATCGGGTCCCCCGGTGCCATGCGCCTCCTGGAGCAGGCGGTGGAAGACGGCGAGCGCGACGTGCGGATCGCCGCCGTCCGATTCCTGGGCCAGCGGGGGCACCGCAATGTCTTCCCCCGCGTCGAGGCGGCGATCACCGGAGGGAAGCTCAAGCACGCCGACCTGACCGAGAAGATGGCGTTTTTCGAAGCCTACGGATCCCTGGGCGGCGCCGCGGTGGTCCCCACCCTGGAGCGGTTGCTCCTGGCCAAGGGCCTGCTGGGGAAGAAAGAGGATCCGGAAACCCGGGCCTGCGCCGCCATGGCGCTCGGCCGGGTGCGGACCCCCGCCGCACGCGCGGTCCTGGAGAAGGCGCGAGAGGACAAGGAAGCCCTGGTGCGCAACGCCGTGAGTCGCGCCCTGCGGGAGGTTCCGGCATGACCGACGCCGCCGCGGGGCGCCGCCCTTCGATCGCCGACACGGTCCAGACGACCGACGGCTTTCTCCGGCATGCCGGGCGGGACTTCCTCGTGGCCCTCTACACCGCCTTCCGCTCGCTGAAGCTCTATCCCGTGGAGAACGCGCAGGTGCAGAAGGCGCTCGACGAGCTGGCCCAGCAGACCACCCACCTGCTGGAGGTGGAGCGGGAGTTGGAGCTACGGCTCCAGGGCGAGTTCATCTTCGTCAACTCCACCCGCCTGCGGCTCGACCTCGATAATTACGCGTCCTTCTCCCACATCCTCGGCGTCTTGCGGCAGTGCGGCGTGGGCGCGGTGCGGGTGGACGAGGGCGTGGATCGCAAGCAGCTCCAGATCTTCGTGTCCCTCCTGCTCGCCTACGCCGCCAGGGAGGCGAACCCCCATAAGGTCTTCGAGCTGGGCCAGAAGCTCCAGGAAGGGGGCGTGACCCACGTGACGGTCGAGCCTCCCCTGGAAACCGAGGAGGACCTCGAGGAGGAGGAACGGCAGAAGGAAGCCGCCAAGCGGACCTACGCCCGGTCGGTGGCGGTGACCAAGGAGGTGATCAACAGCGTCCGGATGGGCCGCACCGCGAACGTAAAGAAGGTGAAGCGGGCGGTGCAGGCGATCGTGGATCAGGTGCTGAACAACGAGTCCTCGCTCATGGGGCTCACCACCCTGCGCGACTACGACGAGTACACGTTCACCCATTCGGTGAACGTGTGCATCTTCTCCGTGGCGTTGGGGCGGAAGCTGGGGCTCTCCAAGCTCCAGCTCTATGACCTCGGCATGGCCGCGCTGTTCCACGACATCGGCAAGTCGCGCGTCCCGCTCGAGGTCCTGAACAAGCAGGGTGGGCTGAGCGAAGAGGAGTGGCGCATCATGCAGGCCCACCCCTGGCTGGGCGTGCTCACGCTCTTCGGGCTGCGCGGGTACGGCGAGATCCCCTATCGCGGCATGGTGGTCGCCTACGAGCACCACATGAAGGCCGACCTCACCGGCTATCCCAAGTCCATCCGGCCCCGCACGCTTTCGATCTTCTCGAAGATCGTGGCCGTGGCCGATGGGTTCGACGCCGCGACCTCCCGCCGCGTCTATCAGACCGTGCCGATCGAGCCGGACCAGGTGCTCAAGGAGATGTGGGAGAACCCCCGGCGGGGCTACGACCCCGTGGTGGTCAAAGCGTTCATCAACCTGGTGGGCATTTACCCCGTGGGCACCTGCGTCATTCTCGACACCTACGAGGTCGCGCTGGTCCACGCGGCGAACCCGGACGTCAACGAGATCCACCGGCCCGTGGTCCGCATCGTGACCTCGGCGGACGGCGCCCTCCAGCATCCCGGCGCCCTGGTGGACCTGGCCCAGCGCGATGCGAACGGCAACTACCCCCGCTCCATCATCAAGGTCACCGACCCCGCCAAGTACGGCATCAAGGTCAGCGACTACTTTGTCTGACCATCCCATCGCCGCACGCTGGCGAGTGCTGCGACAGGCCGGACGGGCAGGACTCATTCCCTACTTCACGGCGGGATATCCCACGCCCGGCGCCTCTGTGGAGGTGCTGCGGCGGGCCGAGGCCGCGGGCGCCGATTTCATCGAAGTGGGCGTGCCCTTCACCGACCCGCTGGCCGACGGGCCGACCATCCAGCATGCCACCGAGGTCGCGCTGGCTCAGGGCGTGGATCCCGGCGCAGCCCTCCAGCTGATCCGACGAGCGGGGCTGCGGGTTCCGGTGGTCATCATGAGCTACCTCAATCCGGTCCTGGCCTACGGCCTCGAGCGGTTCCTCCGCGAGGCCCACGCGGCCGGGGCCGCGGGGCTCATTCTGACCGATCTCCCGGCGGGCGTCGACCCCGATCTCGAGCGCCGCCTGGCCCGAGGGCCGGTCGCCCTGATTCGTCTGGTGGCGCCCACCACCACCGACGCCCGGCTGCGGGCGGCGCTGACCGGCGCTCGCGGCTTCGTGTATCTCATCTCGCGCCTGGGCGTCACCGGCGCCCGGGACGCCGTGCCGCCGGACCTCGAGGCACAGGTGGCGCGGGTGCGCGCCGCCACGCCCCTCCCGGTGGCGGTCGGCTTCGG
>DATLXT010000192.1:0-8968 GCA_035575475.1 Gemmatimonadales bacterium
GAAGGTAGGCCAGCGCCGCCGCCTGGGCGGCCGACTCGGCGGCCAGCTGGGCGTCGGCTTCGGCGCCCGTGACCTGACTCCGGGAGGCTCGGATGCGCGCCACGCTCGCCCAGTCGAGCAAGGGCTGGGTGAAGCGCAAGCGCGCGTCCACGTTGTCGAAGGGCCCGATGAGATCGGGAGGCGAGGGGGCGCCCGGGGCCGTGGGGAAATCGAACCCCAGCGACGCCCGGTTGAACGTGCGATTGAGCCACCCCGCCCCCGCGCTCAGCCCGGGGAGGAGCCCGGCGCGCGCCTGGCGCACCCGGGCGCGGGCGGCCTCGGTACGCAGGGTCGCCAGCTCCACCCCCGGCGCCTCGACCGACGCCCGGCGCACCGCCTCGCCCAACGTGAGCCGAACCGGCTCGGGCACCTGGGCGGTGGCCGGCGCCGCGGCCAGGACGAGCGCCAGCATCAGGGTTCTGGTCATGCGGCGAGGCCCCGGAGAAAGTTGTCGAGGTGGAAGTCGAGGAACGCCCGGAAGTCCAGGTTCAAGCCCGACACCGGGTGCAGCGAGTGCTTGAAGAGCACCGCGAAGAACACCGGGCCCATCAGCGCCAGGGTCGCGAAGCGCGGATCCACCCGGCGAAACTCGCCGCGCGCCATGCCCTGCTCGATCAGCGAGCCGATGAGCCCGAGCGCCCGGCCCGCCACTTCGGCCCAATAGAAGCGAGCCAGCTCCGGGAAGTTGGCCGCCTCGGCGATGATGAGCTTCGGAATGCCCGAGAGATGCGACTCGCCCACCAGGTCCCAGACCGCGTGCGCCAGCGCCCGCAGGGCGTCCGACGCGCTCTCGGCGTGGCCCCGGGCCAGGGCCTCGGCGCGGGCGATGTTGGGCACCAGTCCCCGGCGGACCGCGGCCTTGAAGAGCGCCTCCTTCCCCGGGAAGTAGAGGTAAATGGTGCCCTTGCTCACACCGGCCCGCCGGGCCACTTCCTCGAGCCGCGTGGCGGCGTAGCCGCGGGCGGCGAATACTTCGAGCGCCGCCTCGAGGATCTCCTCGGGACGGGCGTTTTTCCGGCGGTGCCAGCGAGGCGAAGCGGCCCGGGGCGCGGCTGCGGCGGCAGGTCGGGGTCGATCGGTCATAAATTACTTACCAGTCAGTAACTTAGCACCCCGCCGGCCCACTGGTCAACCCCCACCGCCCTCTCGGGCCTGCTTCACTTTCCCTCAGCCCGCCGACCCCTAGACTAGTGCCGATGCCCGCTACGCGGACCACCCCTCAGACATACGCTCGCCCCTTGCGGGCCGTGGCTCTGCTGGTGGCGGCCAGCTCGGCCCTCTGGGAGGCGACCACGTTCGGCCCGGGGCCCCCCGAGGTCGCTCTCGTGGCGGTGAGGGTGATCGAGACCCTGGCCGCCCTCGCCATCGCCTACGTGAGCGAGCCCACGCGCTCCGTCCGGGAGCTCCAGCTCCTCTGCTACCTGCTGGCCCTGGACGTGGCCGGCGCCAACCTGGTGGTCATGATCCTCCAGCCCACGACGGTGTGGGAGGTGACCGCCATCGTGTCTGCCGTGATGTTGGGCGCGGCGCTGTTCGCCCCCTGGCCCTGGCCGTGGCAGGCCAGCCTCGCGGCGGTGATCACCGCCCTGACCCTCACGGCGCTCATCGTGGCGGTGCCGCGGGACGTGGTGCCGGCCGCGATGATTCCCCGCCTCGGCATCATCCTCCTCACGATCGCGGCGGCGAGCGTCCTCGGCGCCAGGCTCCAGGAGAAGGAGCGCCGGCGCGTGGCGGCGTCCGAAGAGCGGTACCGCTCGCTCTTCGAGGGCGCGGGCGACGCGATCGCCGTGCTCGACCCCGAGGGTCACGTGCTCGAGGCCAACCCCCGGTGCCTCGAGCTGCTGGGCCGGCCGGCGACCGCCGTGCTGGGCCGTCGGCTGTGGGAGTTCCAGCTTCCCGAGGCCCCGGGGGCGATGCGGCCGGCCGACGCAACGCAGGAGTGCGCGGCCGCGTTGCGGGGCGAAGTGCGGCACAGCGCCTACCTGCTGGCGCGCCCCGACGGGCAGCCCCTGGAGGTGGAGCTCACGCTCGCCCGCGTCGAGGGTCCCGACGGCCCGGTGCTCCAGGCCACGCTCCGGGACCTGACCGAACGCCGGGCGGCGGAGCGGCGACGGGAGCGGGAGCAGCGCCTCGAATCCCTCACCCGGCTCGCCGGCGGGTTCGCGCATCAGTTCAACAATCTGCTAGGCGGGATCCTGACCCACGCGTCGGCGCTGCGGGACGACCCGGCGTTGGCCCGCGCCCAGGCCGAACTGGAGCAGATCGTGCAGGCGGCCCGGCGCGGCGCGGAGCTGACCAAAGAGCTGCTCCGCTTCAGCCGGCACGCCCCCCTGGCCGTCCGGCCCGTTCCCCCCGCCGACGTCCTCCAGAGCGTGGCCGAGCTGGCGCGCACCACGCTCCCGGACAGCGTCGCGGTGGAGCTCCAGGCCGCGCCCGACCTGCCCGCGATCGCGGCCGACCCCGACCACCTGGTGCATGCCTGTCTCGAGCTGGTCCTGAACGCGCGGGACGCCATGAGTCGCCAGCGGGCCGGCCGGCTCACCCTCAGCGCCGGCGTCGAGACCGTGGGCGCGGGCGACCGCCGCTGGCCCGACGCCGCCCCCGGGCGCTACGTCCGGTTCTCGATCACCGACACCGGTGTGGGCATGGATGCGGCGACGCTCGAGCGGGTATTCGAGCCGTTCTTCACCACGCGGCCGATGCACCAGGCGCCGGGCCTGGGTCTGGCTCAGGTCTATCGCGTCGTCAAGGATCACCACGGCGCGGTGCGGATCGACAGCGCGCCTCGCCGCGGGACCACTGTGCACCTTCTGATCCCGATCGCGGTCGAGCAGCCGCAACCCGCGCCCGTCACGGCCGCGGAAAGCGCCGCCGCGGCGGAGCCCGCCGCTGGCACGGCCGGCACGGTGCTGGTGGTGGACGACGAGGAGATCGTGCGTAGCAGCCTGCGGCGGGCGCTCACCCGCTTCGGCTATCGGGTGCTCGAGGCCTGGGACGGCGGGACCGCCCTCGCCGCCCTACAGGGCGCGGATCCGCCGGTGGATCTCGTGATCCTCGACCTGGTGCTCCCGGGCGGCGGTGCGGGCATCTTCGAGGTGCTCAAGGCGATCCGCCCGGACGTGAAGGTGCTGGTGTCGTCCGGCTACAGTCCCGACGAGGAGAGCGCCCGGGCGCTGGCGGCCCGGGCTGACGGCTTTCTCCCCAAGCCCTACGAGATGGCGGAGCTGAAGCGGGCGGTGGCTCGGGCGCTGGGGCGGGCGGCGGCCTAGGGCGCCCCGAGTTCCCCCGCGTCCAGGACGCTGTGCCGAATCGCGCGACCCTCGATCACCTCGTCGTCCCCCACCAGCGAGCCCTCGACCGTCGCCCGCACCACGCGGACGTTCCGGCCCAGTATGCTGTTGGCGACGGTGCTCTCGGTGACGTAGCTCCCCGCTTCGATCGAGACGTTGGGGCCGATCACCGCGTCGTGCAGGATGACGCCTTCTTCGACGTACACCGGCGGGTGGATGGTGCACCGCGGACAGGGCCCGGTGGGCGGCCGGGCCCGCCCTCGCTCCAGCAGGTGCCGGTTGGTCTCCAGCAGCGTGTCCAGCTTACCGCAGTCGTACCACCCGGCCACCGGCGCGGTGAGCAGCCGCTTGCCGCGATCCACCATGTACTGGAACGCGTCGGTGAGATAGTACTCGCCGCCCTTCCCGGGCGGGCCGGCGAGCACGTGGGCGATGCCGTCGAACAGGGTGCGCCAGTCGCGGACGTAGTAGAGCCCGATGTTGGCCAGCCGCGAGATCGGCTGGGAGGGCTTTTCCACGATCCGGGTCATGTAGCCGTCCCGGTCGGTCACGATCACTCCGAACCGCTGATAGTCCTCAACCTCTTTGGCCCAGAGGATGCCGTCGGCCTCGGAGCGGTGAATCAAGCTCAGGTCCGCCTCGAACAGCGTGTCCACGAAGAGGATCAGCACCGGGCCATCCACGTAGGGCCGGGCCAGGTTCACCGCGCCGGCCGTGCCGTCGAGCGTTTTCTGCTCCACGAACCGCGCGGGGACGTCGTAGTGCCCGGTGATGTGGCGCTCCACCGCCTCGCGCAGGTGCCCCGTGATGACGATCAGCTCGGAGACCCCCAGCTCCAGCACGGCGTCCATGACGTAGTCCATCACCGGACGGCCGGCCACGCGCACCAGGGGTTTGGGGACCCGCTTGGTGAGGGGCAGCAGGCGGGTGCCCTTCCCCGCCAGCGGGACGATGACCTTCACGGCACCCTCCCGTAGCGGTCCTTGAGCCGTATCACGTCGTCCAGCTCCGGCGTCGAGGCCTCGAGCAGGTCGGTCGCGACCACGGCCTCGAATTGGTGAACCAGGCGGGGCGGGATGTGACAGCTCTCCCCCTCCTTCATCGGGCGCTCGATCAGGGTATCGCCCTGCTGGATCCGCAGGATGATCTCCCCCCGAAGGACGTAGATGGACTCGTCCTTCCGGTTGTGGTACTGCAGGCTCAACACCTGGCCGGGCTCGATGTGCAGAATCTTGCCGACGTAGCGATCGGTCCGGGCCCAGACCAGCTCGTAGCCCCAGGGCTTTTCGATGCGATAGGGGAGTTGGTTCACGGGACCCTCGTCAGTTCTCCAGCCGCAGGCTCAGCGAGGACGGCGCCGTCACGCAAACGCCGACGCACACCCCGCACCCCACGCACCCCTCGGCCTTGATCACGGGGTGGCCGGCCTCGTCGATCGCGAGCGCCCGTTCGCCCAGGGGGCAGGCCCGGGCGCACACCCCGCACGCCGCGCCATGGAACGTGATGCATCGCTCGGGATCGAGCTCCAGCCTGCCGAGGCGCAGCCCGGCCCAGCCCTGGGGCGGCACCGTGAGCGCGCCGGTAGGGCAGGCCCGGGCGCAGGGCATGTCGGCGCACACGATGCAGGCCCGCACCCCGGGCTCGAGGATCGGCGTCCCCGCCGCCAACCCGGCGTCCGCGGGCGCCCGGATGACGGCCCGCACCGGACAGACGGGGATGCAGTCGCCGCACCGGGTGCAGGCGGCCAGGAACTCCGGCTCGGGCAAGGCGCCAGGCGGCCGGAAGAATCGCCGGGGCGCGATCCGCCGCTCGGCCAGCCGCGCGACCTCGCGGGCGGCCCGGCTGACGGTGCGGGCGAAGAAGCTCCGGCGATCGTTCATGGCGCGGCCGTCACGGGGGTGCCTCCGCCCCTCAAAAGACAGGCTCCAGGCTCACCTGCCACCGGAACGCCAGTCTGCCGGGATCGCGGGCGCGGTCGGCCGCCATGTCCCAGCGGTTCACGACCAGGGGAAACTCGATCCGCACCGTCCACTCCAGGTCCCCCACGACGTGCCGGGTCACGACCCCCAGGCCGCCGTCGTAGAGCGTGGTATATCGCCGCCCGGGCGGGGAGGAGACCAGCGCGGCCGAGTCCACGACGCCGAGGTCGGCGAACCCCATGAGGGCCACCCGGCGCACGGGCCCGCGGTCGCGCCGCCTGAGCGGTTTCTCCGCCTCGAGGTTGAGGCTCGCCGCCCACCGGCCCCCCAGGTCCCGCCGGAACCCGCGGAGGTTGGCGCCGCCCGGAGCATGATAGTGGAAGTCGGGCCGCACCAACAGCGCGCCGCGGCTCCGGAGGAACGGGTTGGAGAAGGTCTCATAGGGATCCGCTCCCGCCACCATGATCCGACGCTGGCGCGGCGGCGGCGAGTCGGCGAGGTAGACGCCCGCGAAGACCCGCGCCCCCAGCCTGGTGCCGAGCACGAAGGGGGCCCGGACGCTGGCTTCACCCGCGACCCGCGCAAACCCCTCGGCATCGTACCGGTTGGCGGAGACGATCCCCGGCCCCGGCACCCGGTAGACGACCCCCGCCCGCGCGGCCAGGCGCGCCCGCACCTCGGCCCTACCCCACTCGCCGGCCGTCGCGATCCAGGGCCCCGCCTCCACCGTGCCGGCATCGTCCCAGAGCCGCCGGTCGAGGTAACCCAGGTCGCTGGTCGCCATCCAGGCCGCGTCGAACCCCGCGCGCGGATCCCAGGCCGAGGCGAGGGTGCGGCGCAGCGAGCGCGCGGCGTGGAGCGAGACCCCGGTCCGTCCCTCCACGTGCCAGGCCGCGGCGGCGGTCCGGGTCCGGGGCCGGAGTGTCCGAACCGGATCGGCGACCCGCACGGAGATGCCCGCCGGCCGCGTGGCGCCATCGCGCAGGCCGTAGGTGGCGAGCCCGAGTTCCCGCTGGTAGGCACCCAGATAATTGGCGCGGGCTCTGAGCCCGAGGGTCAGGCCCCCATGGTCATTGGACCACCCGACGGGCATCACGGCGCGAACCAGGCGGTCGCGCCGGGCGGTCTCGCGCGCCGGATGGTCCACCCGCCACTCCGTCCGGCCCGCGCCTCCCCGCCCCCACCATCCCCGGCGCTCGTAGTTGTTCAGCATGTTCCAGTCGTGCCCCCGCACGCGGGGGTCGAGCATGAGCCGGCCCGGCCGGCCGTCGCTCCGGAACTCGACCCGCTCGACCTCCGCTTCGCCGGTGGTGCGGGCGTAGACCCGCCGATCGTCCCCGATCTCGAGGGGCATCCACCCGTCGCCCCGCCGCTCCACGGTCACGGCCGTCAGCCAGCTGCCGTCGGCCGACCGCCGGCGTTCCACCCGCTTCAGCGCGTAGTCGATGAGCGGGGTGGCGTGCAACCACTGGCCGAACAGCCACCCGAGGTCCCGCCCCGACACTTCCTCGGCCACGGCGCGGAACCGGGCCTCGTCCACGTGCTTCAGCCGCCACCGCTGGTAGAAGGCGCGGAGAATCCGGCGCATCACGTCGTCGCCCACCACGTAGCGCAGCTGCTCGAAGAAGAGCTGCCCCTTGGCGTAGATCATGGTGTTGTAGGTCGCGAAGTCGCGAAACCGCTCGCTCACCGTGGAGACGGGCTCGCTCCAGCGTTCGAGGTCCCAGAACAGCATCCGGGCCTCGAGGCCGGGATAGGCGGGCGGCCCGCCGCGCGACTCGAAGAACCAGCCGGTCTGAAAGCTGGTGAACCCCTCGTCCAGCCACCCTTCGCGCCATTCGTTGTTGGCCAGGATGCCCATGGTGTAATTGTGCCCCACCTCGTGCACGATGAGCCCGAGGGACGCGCTGCCGTTCATCACCACCATGGGAAACTCGGTGCCGCCGCCCTCGATCCGGTGCAGGTTGGTGATCTGGGGCCAGGGAAACGGACCGAACAGGGTGTCGAGCCAGGCCAGCGCGGCCACCGTGCGCCCCACGGCGATACCGTTCCCCCAGGAGGCCCGATCCTCGGGCAGGTACAACACCCGCACCAGGACGTCGCCGTAGCGGCCCTGCTCGTAGCGGTACTCGGGATTGAGGGAGAAGGCGAAGTGGTGGACGCGTTCGGCGTAAAAGCGAACGCACTTGCGCCCGGGCCCCACCGCCCCGCAGCGCGCTCCGGCGGGACCGCCGCCGCCCCGCCCCTCGTACCAGTCCCGCTGATAATCCACCACGAGCGCCGGGTTCGCCTTCCCCCGCTCCCATCCCGGATCCCCTTCGACCGGCACCCCGGTCGCGCCGATCACCTGATCTTCGGGGAGGTCGAGGGTGACGTCGTAGGTGGCGAATTCGCCGTAAAACTCCCCGGCGGGATAGAGCGGGTGGGCCTGCCAGCCCAGGCGGTCGTAGACCACCACCTTGGGATACCACTGGGCGAAATCGAAGCGCCGGCCCTGCCGGCCCTGGCGCCGGGGGAGGGTGCTGAGGCGGGCGTGCCACTCGATCGTGGCCACCAGCGTGTCGCCGGGCGGGAGCGGCCGGGGCAGGGTCCAGTGGGCAATGGTCGAATCGGGCGCGTACGGGTAATCGGGCGGCAGCGCCGTCCCCATGACGACGGACGCCGTGATCCGCTCGAAGGCGTAGTCGGGGTCCGCGAGCCCTTGGAACCGCACCCGCCCCTCGGCCGAGTCCGCCGCGGCCCAGCGGGAGCCGGGGCGGAAGGCGTTCAGGTACTGGTGCACGTAGAAGTCGCGCAGGGTGTCGGGCGAGCGATTGATGTAGGTGATTCGCGCCCGGCCGCGGAGTACTCCGCTGGGCTCCTCCAGTCCGGCGGTGATCTCGTAGAAGACCTGCTGCTGCCAGTAGCCCGTGGTGTCGCCGGCCAGCACGAGAAGAAGCGCGAGCATAGGGAGCGGAAACTACACCCGGCGGGTGGCGCCGGGGAGGCGCGCGATCCGAGCCCCCACTGCAAAGAACTGGTCCTCGCGACGCCGGGGCCCCGCCCCACGTTGCCTCCGCCGGCGCGGGTGCGCCGGCGCAACTCTCACCAGGAGGCAACATGTCGCGAAAGATCCTCACGCTCGCGGCATTGGCGATTTGGGGCGCGGCCTGCGCCGACCGGCCCGAGGTGACCCCCCCGGACCCGGGCGATGCCGGGGACGCCGCCCTCGTCGTTCCCGCCGCGGTGCCCACCGAGCGGCTGGCGCGGCTGGTGGCGCGGGCGCTGGGCCGACCCGAGTTCCGGAGCTACCTGAAGGCGCAACTGGACGCGTCGCCCTACCGCGAGCGCAAGCTCCACTTCCAGCGGCTACTCGACCGGGAGGGCGGGCGCGCCCTGGGAGCGATCGCGGCGGCCAGCGGTCTGGCCACGGCCGAGGTGGCCCGCGAAGCCGCGGGGGTGGTGCCGCTCGAGATCTACCTGCCGGTGCCCGAACACCGCGCCGCCTGGACCGGCGACGGCCCAGTCCTCGTGGCCACGGCGATGCATGACCGGGACGCACCGGTGGCCTTCGACCCGCAGGGGCGACGCCTGGTGCTCGACCCCGATCGACCCCCCGCGGTGCCGGTGATCGCGCTGGTTCCGGTGGAGACCGACTTCGACGCGCCCCCCGCGCGGCAGGAGTGCCTCATCTGCGACGATGGCGGCGGGGGCGGGGGCGGGGCAGACTCGCCCGAACCC
>DATLXT010000193.1:0-2929 GCA_035575475.1 Gemmatimonadales bacterium
GCCACGGCGGCGCACTGGCGGCGCCTGCTCGCGCTCGCCGGCCAGCGCGCCGCGCGGTAGAATCGCCGCCATGAGCGCGACCGGGAGCTTTCTCGAGCAGGTCAATCGGGCGTTCGACCGCGCCGCCGCCCTCACCCAGCACGACGCGGCGCTGCTGCGGCATATCCGTACCTGTCACTCGGTCTACTACATGAGCTTCCCGGTCAAACGGGACGACGGTACCATCGAGGTGGTCGAGGCCTGGCGCGCGGAGCACAGTCACCACCGCCTGCCCACCAAAGGCGGGATCCGCTACAGCCTGGCCGTGAACGACGACGAGATCGCGGCGCTGGCCGCCCTGATGACCTACAAGTGCGCGGTGGTGGACGTCCCCTTCGGGGGCGCCAAGGGCGGCGTGCGGATCGCGCGGCACCAGTACTCCGACGGCGAGCTGGAGCGCATCACCCGCCGCTACACCTACGAGCTCTGGAAGAAGAACTTCATCGGTCCCGGGCTCTCGGTGCCCGCGCCCGACTACGGCACCGGGCCGCGCGAGATGGCCTGGATCGCCGACACCTACCAGTCCCTCTCGGGCGGCGAGCTGAACGCGCTCGCGTGCGTGACGGCCAAGCCGGTGACCCAGGGCGGCATCCGCGGGCGCCTCGAGGCCACCGGACGCGGCGTGGTCTACGGCATGAAGGAGGTGTGCTCCAACCCCGAGGACATGAAGCCGCTGGGGCTGTCGGTGGGCCTCGCGGGGAAACGGGTCGTGGTCCAGGGCCTGGGCAACGTGGGGTACCACGCGGCCAAGTTCTTCCAGGAAGCGGGCGCCGTGCTGGTGGGACTGGCGGAGTACGAGGGCGCCATCTGCGGGAGCGAGCTCGACCTGGACCGGGTGATGCGGCACCGCCAGGAAACCGGTTCCATTCTGGGCTTCCCCGGCGCCAAGAACCTGGCCCGCACCCAGGACGCGCTGGAACTGGAGTGCGACATCCTGGTCCCGGCGGCGCTGGAAGGGCAGATCACGGTGGAGAACGCCTCCCGCATCCGGGCCAAGATCATCGCCGAGGCGGCGAACGGCCCGACCACGGACGACGCCGACCGGATTCTGGTGGAGCGCGGCGTGCTGATCGTCCCCGACCTCTATCTCAACGCGGGCGGCGTGACCGTGTCGTACTTCGAGTGGCTGAAGAACCTGTCCCACGTCCGGTTCGGCCGGATGCAGAAGCGGTTCGAGGAGCAGTCCAACCGGCGCCTCCTCCAGGCGGTCGAGCAGCTCACCGGCGCGCGGTTCCCGGCCGCCGAGCTGGACGCGGCGGTGCGGGGGGCGAGCGAAGAAGACCTGGTGAACTCGGGGCTCGAGGAGACCATGGTGGGCGCCTACCGCCAGATCCGGCAGGTCCGCGAGCGGCACGGCAACCGGATCGACCTCCGGACCGCGGCCTTCGTCTGCGCCATTGACAAGGTGGCGGCGGCCTACGAGGAACTCGGCATCTTCCCCTGATCAGCCGCCCTCGATTTGCCGGGTGAGGGCGGGCACCCGGCCCAGCAGCCGGGCGTACAGCGCGAGTTGCCCCCGGTGGTACTCCTCGTGAGCGATGCCGTGATGGAGCCAGGCAAACTTGCTTCCGGAAACGCCGTCGAAGCGCTCGATGAGCTGGTAGAGCGACAGCTCGCCCGCCGATCGGAAGCGCCGCTCCCCCTCCCGCTGCTGGCGCCGGAGCAGGGCCAGCAGGCCCGCCCGGCTGGTGGTGCGCCAGGCGGGCTTGGCGTAGAGCGCGAGCAGACGGCGCCAGGGCGCGCGGTGGAAGTCGGTATCCGGGCGGGTGAGTTCGCCCGTCATCATCATCGCCACCTCGAGAATGTGCTGGACCAGCTCCCGGACACTGCGGCTCCGGGGGGTGGGGCGGAAGTCCCAGCGCGCGGCCGGGATGTTGCGGGCTTCGGCGATGACGCCGTCCCGGGTGTAGCGCCAGGCCTCCAGCGCCTCGTCGAGCAGGCTCGTGAACCGGGTCACCGTGCCCTCCTCGGCAGATGCGGGTCTTAAGGTCGCGCCCCTCGACCATCGCCGCTACCGTGCTGGTCACGGCGCCCGCGGGCCTCTCCGCCCCCCCGGCAGCGATGGCCCAGCAGGTCCAAGACCGGTTCCGCGCCGAGCGGTTGGCGCTGGTAGAGCGCTACATCGCAGGGCAGGGAATCCGGGACACCGCCACGCTGCGGGCCATGCGCACGGTCCCGCGCCACGAGTTCGTGCCCCCCGAGTATCGCGAGCGGGCCTACGGCGACCACCCCCTGCCCATCGGGTACGGGCAGACCATCTCCCAGCCGTACGTGGTCGCGTACATGACCGAGGTCCTGCGCCCGGCGCCGGGGATGAAGGTGCTGGAGGTGGGAACCGGATCGGGGTATCAGGCCGCCGTGCTCGCCGAGATCGGGTGCCGGGTCTACACCATCGAGATCTTCGGCGCGCTGGCCGAGAGCGCGCGCCGCCGCCTCGAGCGGCTGGGGTACGGCGCGGTGGAGGTGCGGCACGGCGACGGTCACTTCGGGTGGCCCGAGGCGGCTCCCTTCGACGCCGTCATCGTCACCGCCGCGGCGGGGTACGTGCCGCCGGCGCTGGTCGAACAGCTCAAGCCGGGCGGGCGCATGGTCATTCCGGTCGGCAGCGTGTACGGCGTCCAGAACCTGATTCTGGTGGAGAAGGACGGGCGCGGCGACGTGCGGACCCGGCAGCTGCTCCCGGTCCGCTTCGTCCCCCTGCTCTCGGGGCTCCGCTGAGCGACCGTCTGGCGCGGCCCGCGGCGGTGACGCTGATCTCGGCGGGACTGCTGGCCTTCGAGATCCTGCTGGTCCGGGTCTTCGCCATCGAGCACTTCCACCACTTCGCCTACATGGCCATCGGGGTGGCCATGCTGGGCTTCGCGGCGAGCGGCACCCTGGTCGCGGCCCT
>DATLXT010000194.1:0-12232 GCA_035575475.1 Gemmatimonadales bacterium
CCCGCCGAGATAGGCTTCCCAACTCTCCGGCAGGTCCAGGTACAGGCACCGGCCTACCCGGCGCCGCCGGATGGTCCAGCCGCGCCGCTTGCAGGCCTCGAGCCAGCGCTCGACGTTCGAGGCCCGCTCGGCCACGCTTCCCAGGCGGACGGCCACCCAGGGGAGACTCTCCAGCGCACCGGCGAGGGCGTCCAGGTCGCTTTCGGGCGAGGCGATGATGTCCAGGTGGTCGGGACAGCCCAGATCGCCGAACGCCCAACCCATGGTGGTGACCGGGAGCCCCCAGAACGCGTCCGACTGGAGGCGGTAGGGGAAAATGGCCGCCACGCTTCCGGCCCCCCCTCGCAGGAGGACGGCCCGCGAGGAGGCGGCTGCTTCGGGGGGCGCGGCATCGACGCAGGCCCGGTGCCAGGCCCAGGTCATAAAGGGATTCGCGGCCCCTGACCGCGTGAGCAGTCCATCCCAGACGTCGGGCCCCAGGGCGAGCGCCTCGGCCAGCGCGACATCGTCCGCAAGGCCAGACGGCGCGACAGCGGTGGTCATCGCCGTCCGCCAGTGCATGGGCAGTGCCAGCAGGGCGGGTCCTAGGAGAGCCGCCCTTGCCGATGCGCGGACGCGACAGTCCCCTCCCGGGCGGCGTTGGCGTCGCTTTTGCTCTCGGGTTGGGATCGGTTCAGCACGTCCAGGACGATGACCGCGCAGCCTGTACCCAGACCCCTCCGCCTGCTCCTGGTTACGGAGAGCCTGTCGATTCCCAGCTGGTTGGCCACCTGTCTCGCCGAGGTGGAGCGAACCGGACGCGCGCACGTGGTCCTGATCTGGCCGGCGGGGGGCGACGGGGCGCGCCGCGCCGCCGGGCGAGGACGACCCCTGGCTCGGATCCTGTTCCGGCTGCACCAGCGGCTCGATCGCTGGCTGTTTCGGCGGTCCCCCGATGCCCTCGCGCTGGTGGACGTGCGGGCCGTCTTGCCCAACCGGCGCGTTCTCGCGGCCGCCGACGGGGCGGCGCTCGCACAACTCGACCCACCCATCGACGTGATCCTGGATCCCTTCTCACTCCTGCCCGACGCTTGGCTGGAGGGGCGATCCCGGTACGGCGTGTGGCGCGTGACCTTCGGTCGCTCGGGCGACCCGGCAACCCCATCACTCCCGGCCTTCCGCGAGGTGGTCGAGGGAGTCCCGGTGACGGAGGCGCGCCTCCACCTTCACGACGCCGAGCGGGGCGGTACGCGTTCGCTCTATCTCGCGGTGACGCCCACCGACCGGCGCTCGGTGTCGCGCACCCTGAACCACGCCTACTGGAAGCTGGCCGCGGCGCTGGTCAGGAAGCTCCAGCTGCTCGCTCACGACCGGGCGGCGTTCGAGGCCGGGCTCGAGGGTTGGGACCGATTTCGGGCCATCCCCAATCCGTCACCACCGCCGGACACCGTCGAGGTGCTGCGGGGCTGGTCGGTGCTCGTGCGGCGATACCTGTCCGACAAGTGGCTCAGCGCTCGCTATCGGGACGGATGGGTCCTGGCCTATCAACATGGAGCCGGTGAGGGACCGGCGCCGGGCCCCTTCCGGCAGCTGCTGCCTCCCGCCGACCGCCTTTGGGCCGATCCGTTCCCGATTCGGGTGGGGAACGAGTACTACGTCTTCCACGAGGAGTTGCGGTACTCGACCGAAAAGGGGGTCATCGTGGTGACGGTGCTGGACGAACGCGGCGCTCCGCTCGCCCGTGCCGTGCCGGTGCTGGAAACGGATTGTCATCTGTCCTACCCCTGTGTGTTCGCCTGGGACGGGGACCTCTTCATGATTCCCGAGACGGCTTCCCGCGACCGGGTGGAACTATACCGGTGCACCCGATTTCCGTCCGAGTGGAAACCGGAACGGGTACTCCTGTCCGGCATCCGAGCCTTCGATGCCACGCCGGCGTTGCTGTGCGGCCGGTGGTGGCTGTTCGCCACCGTCGCGACTCATGGGACAGGCTCGACGGACCAGCTCCACGTCTTCTATGCCGACTCGCCGTTGGGCCCCTGGACCCCCCACCCTCAGAACCCGGTCAAGGACGACGTTCGCTCCGGTCGGCCGGCGGGCCGGGTTTTCGAGCGGGGCCGCCAGTCTTACAGGCCGGCGCAGGACTGCTCCCGGCACTACGGATACGCCATCTCCATCAATCGCATCGTGCGTCTGGACCCCGAGTGCTACCACGAGGTCGAGGTCGACCGCATTCTCCCCGACCCAGGGCGCAGGATCGTGGGGATCCATACCCTCAATCAGGCGGGCGACCTGACGGTGATGGACTATCTGCTCCGGCGTCGCAGGTGGTGATTGCCTCCGTCCCGCCACACGCGTGGTTCACCCGCCATATCTCGCCGGATCTCCCGAGTCCGACCCCGGCCATCCTCGCGGCGCACGATTTGCTACTGGCGGGCGTGGCCCCGGGGACCCACCCCGGCCCGACCCCCGCACCAACGGAGGCGCAGATCATGTGCAGATGGCACACCTTCGTCCCCGGCCTGCTGGCCACTGGCGTGATCGCCGTGGGCTGCCGTGACTCCCTGGCCCCGGATCGCGCCGACCTCCGCTCCCCGGCGCTCGCGGCCGCGGCGGCGCCACCGACGGCCACGGGGCTGGGCGGCATCGGCAACGCCCTCGCTCTGCCGGGTCTCAACCGGCAAGAGTTCGACTTCGCCGTGAGCGGCGCTCCGGACGGCCGGTTCTTCATTCGCGACTACAGCACGCTCCACACCACGACCTCGCTCCTCGCCACCATGACCGCCGACTCGAAGGCGGATCCCGCGACCGGGATCACGTCGTTCGCCCAGACCTCGGCCCGCTGCGTGAGCTTCGGCGGCATCGGCCGGGTGGACACCGGAGACCGGTTCGCCTTCTCGGTGGACGCCTGTGACCACGGGAGCCCCGGCGCCGGCCTGGACTGGTTCAGCATCTCGGTGCCGGCGATCGGCTACCACCGGGCCGCGAAGCTCACCGACGGGGACATCACCCTCACCGGCCTGACGCTGGGCGACATCCACGTGACGGCCTATACCACGGGCACCGATCTCGACGCCGACGGCTACGCCGTGACCCTGAACACCGGCACCAGCCGGTCCATCGGGACCCACGCCACCGTGCAGTTCGACACCCTCCCCGAGGGCACCTACACGGTCGCGCTCGGCGGACTGGCCCGGAACTGCGTGGTCAGCGGCGCCAACCCGCGGACTCTCACCGTGGTGGGAGGACGCGTCAGCACCACGACCTTCGACGTCGCCTGCGCCGATACCACGCCCGGGACCACGCGGGCGACCGGCCTCGGCGTCATCGGCGACGACCCCCCGCTGCCCAAGATGAACCGCTTCGAGCTGGACTTCGAGGCGACCAGCGAGCTCACCGGCCGCGTCCGGGTCACCGACTACGCCATCGTGCGCGGGGACGGTGAGCCGGCCAGCATGATCGTCGATCCCGCCGCCGATCCCGCGACCGGGATCGAATGGTTCACCCGGGCGTCCGCTGCCTGCGTCAGTTTCGGGGGCGTGGGACGGCTCAACGACGGCGTGGGAAGCCTGTACCGCTTCGTCGTCGAGGCCTGCGACCGCGCCGCTCCCGGCGCCGGCGCCGACACGTTCTCGATCAACCTCCCGGACCGGCCGTACGCGAAGAGCGGGACGCTGAGCCAGGGAGACATCGCCATCACCACATTCTGACATGGTCCATCGGGCGGGCCTCCTTCCCGGCGCGGTCCTCCTGGCGATAACCCTGGCCGGTTGCCATGACTCCGCCGTACCCCCAGGACCCCGGGCACCCGGCCCTCCCGACCGCCTCGAGGTCGGTCCGCAGCCGGCCCTGCGCGGACTCGGCACCCTCGGCACCGGCCCGGCCGCGCCCGGCGGCAACCGCCAGGACTTCGACTTCGATGTGGGAGCGGACCTGACAGGCCGGCTCTTCTACCGGGATTGGCGCTTCGACGCCAGCATCACGGTGGACGGCGACCCGCAGACCCGGATCACCGCGTTCCGGGAGCGCTCCGGCTTCTGCGGGGACCCGGCGAGCGGGGCCGAGTTCGAAGCGGTGGGCCGTCGCAGCGATGGGGCATACGAGGCCTTCCTGGTGGTCGGGTGTGACAACGGCGCGGCGGGAAGCGGCACGGACTTCTTCGGGATCCAGACCGCATCCCAGTATCTCAACACCGGCACCCTCTCCGGCGGCGACATCGTCAAGGTGGTGACCGGCGCGAGCCCCGCCACGGGTACCCTGACCATCGTCACCGCCACCACGGGCCAGGATCTCCCGACGGGTTACGCGTTCAGCGCCTCGGGCCCCGGCGGATCGGTGACCGAGCAGTCCATCGGAGCCAACGACACCCGCGCCTTCCCCAACATCGCCCCCGGTGACTACAGCGTCAGCCTGGCCGGCGTGCCCGCCAACTGCGCCCTGAGCGGAGTCAATCCCCGGACCGTCACGGTCCCGCCCGGCGGCACGGGCAGCACTACGTTCTCGATCACCTGCTCGGCCACGGCGCCCGGGACCGGCGACCTCCGGGTGACGACCGGCACCACGGGCTCGAGCCTCGACCCCGACGGCTACACCGTCACCCTGGACGGCTCCGCCAGGCGGTCGATCGGCATCAATGCGAGCACCACCTTCACCGGCCTCGCCGCCGGGACTCACACCGCGGTCCTGACCGGCGTGGCGAGCAACTGCACGGTCAGCGGCGGCGCGACCCGAACCGGGAACGTGCCCGCGGGCGGCACCGCCACGGTGTCCTACTCGGTGAGCTGCGTCACGCCCAACACCACGCCCACAGCCAACGCTGGACCGGACGAGACCGTCCTCCTCGGCGTGCTGTACAAGCTCACCTGGTGGTTCGGCGACCCGGATCACGGACCCTGGTCATACACGATCCACTGGGGCGACGGGTCGTCCACCAGCGGGACGGCCTCGAGCCCGGGGACCTACCAGACGTCCCACACCTATCTCCTGATCGGGAGTTACACCATCCGCGTCACCGTCCGAGACAGCCAGGCAGCGTCAGGGTCGGATGCCAAAGTGCTCACGGTGTTCACCGACGTGGGCGGCATCCTTCCCTGACTCTGCCCCCCACGCGTCAGCGCTTGGCGACGTCGCCGCTGGTCACTACCCCCGAGCGCCCGTACCCCTCGGCCGGGACGTAGAGGCTCAGGAAGTCGGTGCCGCTCCCCGCCGGCCCGTTGTCGCAGAGCTGCACGGTGTAGAAGCGGAGCGCACCCTCGTCCAACCGGCCGACGGCGTCGAACTCGGCTCCGCGGCCCGGGTCGGGGCATGCCTTCGACGTATTGCGGTAGGCCAGGATTTTGGTTTCGGGATCCCGCCCCGCATCGGTGAAGAGGGACGCCCGCTCGCCCGATGGGTGCACGTTGCTCGAGTCCGTGAGGGCGAACCGCCCGGTGAGGTCGGCCCGCAGGTCGAAGTCGAACACCTGCCCCGTCCCGCTCGCCATGCCGAGCTGGCCCCGCCCCGTGAGGCGGGGCTGAACCGGCCCGCAGGCGACCGCGAACGTGGTGCTCCCCGTGTCATCCGGCGAGACGGAAACGGCCCGCGGGTTCTCCCCGCTCACGTCGCAGTTCGCCGGCACCGCCGCGAGCTCCACGGGATGGGCCCCGGCCGCCACCGCGAAGGTGACGGTGTCGCCGGCCCCGACGGTCTGGCTCAGGGTGCCGTCCAGGATCACGCTGTACGCGGTCGGCACGTCGGACCCCGTCGAGTTCGTGATCACCGTGAGCGTCCCGCTCCCGGTACCCACCGGGGCACAGCTGGCGGAAAAGCCGGTCACCGTCGTGGCGCCCGGCGCCACGGTGACACTGTGGGAAGCCGGCCCGCTCAGCGTGCAGTTCGCGGGGACGCCGGACAGGGCCACGCTGTGCTCGCCCTGGAACAGTTCGGTGAAGGTCACCATGCCATTCGCCGCGATCGCCCCCACGGTCCCGTCCACCGTGAGGGTGTATCCGGGCGGAAGGTCCATCCCGGTGGTGGCGGTCCGCACCGTGAGGCCGCCCGACGGCACGCACCCCACGGAGAAGTCCGCGGTCGCGGCGACCCCTTCCGGCGCCGACACGGCGCGGGGGTTGTTGGCCCCCTTGTCCAGGGTGCTGACGGCGCAGTTCGAGGCGATGTCGTACAGGGCGACGGCGTGCGTATTGTTGAAGCCCGGACCGAAGCCGCTGAAGACGGCCAGCCCGTTGGCGGCGATGGGTTGAGACTGATTGAAATCGACCCACGCCACGTAGCCGTCCGGGTCGAGGTCCGACCCCAGGCCGACGGGGCTGCCGGTGGTGGTGGCCGCGACCGTGATGGTGGTCCCGCCGGGAACCAGCTGGCCGGTAGGGCCCGGCGCGGCGCGATCGGTACAGGCGGCCGCGGCCAGAATCCCCACGGCCAGCATCGTGGTGGTGTGTCTCATCGGATTCCCTCCTCGTCAAAGCCCGGCCTTGAACAGCAGCCGGTTGGGTGTCCCACCCACGTTCCCGGTGATCACGCCGGTCGTGGCGTTGGCGATGATCCAGTCCGCGACCGTGGCCGACGGGGCGTCGCCGAAGTTCGCCTTGTAGAGGGCGCCGACGCCGGCGGCGTGCGGCGAGGCCATGGAGGTGCCGCTCAAGGTGGTCGTGAGCCCGAGCAGCCAGGCGGATTTGATGCCGGAACCGGGCGCGTAGGCCTCGACGCAGGCGCCCCAATTCGAGTAGGACGCCTTGGCGTCGTTCCGCGCGGAGGCGGCCACGGTGAACACCCCGCTCGCGCCCGCGGGCGACGAGGCACAAGCGTCGGCGTTGTCGTTGCCCGCCGCCACGGCGAGGAACACCCCGGCGTTCCAGAGGTTCGTGACCGCCGCGTTCAGGGCCGCGGAGCGGCCGCCGCCCAGCGACATGTTCGCCACGGCGGGCGGGCGATGGTTGGCCCGCACCCAGTCCACGCCGGCGATCACGTCCGAGGTGAGCCCGGCGCCGGCACAGTTCAGCACCCGCACGCCGTGCAGGGTCACGCCCTTGGCGACGCCGAACGTCGCCCCACCCACGGTCGCCGCCACGTGGGTGCCGTGGCCGTTGCAGTCCTCGCCCGTGGAGCCGCCCAGGAGGCCCAGTGCCAGCGCGTCGTACACGTTGTCCGCGCGGCCGCCGAAATCGCCGTGCAGGGTCCAGATGCCGGTGTCGATGATGTAGGCGTGGACCCCGACCCCGCTCGCCGAGTAGGTGTAGGTCCGTGACAGCGGCAGGGCGCGCTGATCGATCCGGTCGAGGCCCCAGGGATCGCCGTTCGCGTCCATGGTTTGCGTGGCGTCAACCCGGACCACCTGATCGGGTTCGACGTAGGCGACGAGGGGATGGCGGCGCAACGCGCCTACGGCGCTTTCGGGCAGTCGCGCGGCGAACCCCCGGAGTGCCGCGGCATAGGTGTGCCGGAGCGCGCCGCCGTGCGCGCCGACCAGGGTCCGCGCGAGACCCACGGGGTCGGTCACCTGGTCCCGAAACACCACGATGTAGTGCTCCGGCACCACAGCTGTGGCGGCCAGGCCGGATGCGAGCGGGGGCGGCGGATCGAGCGCCGGCGCGAGCGGGGTGGCCGCGTCCCGGCAAGCGGCGCCGAGCAGCGCCGCCAGGGCCAGCGCCGAAGGTGGCAAATGGCGCATCATGGTGTCAGTCCTCACGCGAGAGTGGAAACCGGGGGAACGGCACCGAGGCCCTCGCCTGCCATGGCCTCGTGCCGCATCAACGCGTCGGCGAAGAACTTGGTGGCCCAGCTCAAGACCTCGTAGGCGCCATAGCCGCCGCCCACCGGCCAGGAGCCCTTGATCCCGCCGCGGAGTCCGGCATCGCGGCTGGATCGGTTCTGCGTGCACTTGAGAAAGCGGAGGACCCGGGGCACCGGCTCGAGCCAGGTCGCGTCGCCAGTGATTTGGGCCAGGCGCATCCAGCTGTTGGCGATCTGCGCCTGGCCGGTGAGACACGACCACCGCACCGCGGCGGACCAATCGGCCCGGTACCGGCCCGGCATCCAGCCGTCCGGGCGCACCGTCTCGGCCAGGGCCCGGGCCGTCCGGGCGGCGGCGCGGACCAGCGCCGCGTCGCCGAGCACCCGGCCGCCTTCCGCCCAACCCCGGGTGGCGTAGGCCAGAGTGTGCAGCAGCGGGCGTTCGGGGTCGTCGAGGCAGCAGCGCGGCAGCCAGCCGTTGGGCGCCTGCAACGCCAGCGCCGCCCGGAGAGCCCGGGCCGCGGCATCGGTAAAGCGGGCGTCCTCCAGCCTCGCCCCCGCCTCCGCCAGGGCCCACGCGGTTCGGGTGTTGTAGAGCGTGGAGTCGGCCCGGGCGAAGCGCGAGCTGTCGCTGCGCCACTGCCCGTCGGGGTCGAGCGTCGCCACCAGGTAGCGCGCGGCGCGGCCGGCCGCGTCGGCGAACTCGCCCCGCCCGCTCTCCTCGAACGCGGCGAGCCACCCCAGGAGCACCTGCCCCGTGTTGAACACCGCCGGGGACTCCGGCGCCCCGACGACCCCCCCGCGCACCGCGCCCGTCGGGAGCTGAATGGCGATCTCCCACCGCGCCGCGCGCTCGGCCCGCTCGGCCAGGTCGGGGCGCCCCAGCCGCCGCGCCGCCCCATAGAGGGTCGGGATGATGTAGCCCGTGGTCTCGGGATAGGACGGCTGCCAGCCGCGACGCCCGAACCCGGGGTGCCAGGTGAGACTGAACCCGCGCGCGATGCCGTCGTCCGGGGTCGCGTCCTGCGCCCGGAGCAGCCACGCGACGGCGGCCACCAGGTGCGACTCGTGCCGCGCCTCGGCCGGGTAGCCTCCCAACCGTTCGCGCCAGCGCTCGGTGAGGGCTCCGGGGTTGAGCAACGGGTGAGCCCGGAGCCGACGCAATCCGCTCTGCCAGCGGGTCTGGGTGCGCGTCAGCATCACCCGAGGTCCTCAGCAAGCGCGGTGCCATGCGCCCTGGCCCACCGCAGGAGCGCGGAGGCGGCTCGACGGGTTGTGGCGCGCCCGCCACACGCCGGCCCCGCCCCTCGGCGGCGCCGGCCTCGGGGGGCTGGCACCACTCCTGCACTCACCGACGTGCGCAAGCGGCACCACTACGGAGGACTTCCATGCCCAACGGCGAAGCGGGCCTCGAGCTCGAGATCTTCTCCACCTGTCCCGAGGGCGGCGCGTGGGACCGCCGCTCCTACGCCGGGTGGGTGGCCGACGTGGCCCGCTGGAGCGAGCACTGGGGGTGCAGGGGAATCCTGGTGTACAGCGACAATCGCCAGCTGGATCCGTGGCTGGTGTCGCACCTCATCCTCCAGCAGACGACGGCGCTCTGCCCGCTGGTGGCGGTGCAGCCGGTGTACCTGCATCCCTACGCCGTGGCGAAGCTCATCGCCACGTTCGCGCACCTGTACCGGCGGCGGATCTACCTGAACATGGTCGCGGGTGGATTCAAGAACGACCTGATCGCGCTCAACGACGAGACGCCCCACGACCGGCGCTACGATCGTCTGGTCGAGTACGTCACCATCATCCGGCGCCTGCTGGAGGGAGCGGCGCCGGTGACGCTGGAGGGCGAGTTCTACACCGTGCGGGGGTTGCGCCTCACGCCCCCCGTGCCTCCGGAGCTCTTCCCCGGCATCCTGGTCTCCGGCTCCTCGGAGGCCGGACGCCGTGCCGCCCTGGCCATGGGTGCCACGGCCGTGAAATACCCCAAGCCCCCCGACGCCGAGACCGAGCCCGACGAGGGAGTGGGGGCCGGCGTACGGGTGGGGATCATCGCCCGCGAAGAGGGGGAAGAGGCGTGGACCGTCGCCCGGGCCCGATTCCCGGAGGATCGGCGCGGTCAGCTCACCCACCAGCTGGCGATGAAAGTTTCCGACTCGGTGTGGCACCGCCAGCTGTCCGAGTTGGCCCGCACCCCGGTGAGCGACCAGCACCCGTACTGGCTGGTGCCCTTCGAGAACTACAAGACCATGTGCCCCTACCTGGTGGGGAGTTACGAGCGCGTGGGCGAGGAGCTGGCCCGCTACATCGGGCTCGGCTACCGGACCTTCATCCTCGACATTCCGCCCGACCAGGACGAGTTGCGTCACACCCGGGCGGCGTTTGATCACGCTCTCGAACGGGTGACGCCATGACCCCGCTGCTTCAGGATCTCGCCACCCGGCAGGCCGAGCGGCGCCCGGACGCGACGGCCGTGGTCATGAACGGGGATCGCCTGACCTACGGCATGCTCGAGACGCTGAGCAACCAGGTGGCGCACGTGCTTCGCGCCGCCGGGTGCGAGCGCGGCGACCGGGTGGCGTTTCTCATTCCCAAGTCGCCTACTGCGATCGCCGCCATGCTGGGGATCCTCAAGGCCGATTGCTGCTACGTCCCGCTCGACGTCGCGAGCCCGGCGCCGCGCCTCGCCAAGATGGTGGAGTCCGCCGAACCCCGCGTGATCCTCGCCGCCGGCCGGGGCGCCCTGCCGCTCCGCACCCTGCTCCAGGACGAGCGCCTGCGCCGCTCGGTGCGGGTGGGGTGGCTGGATCCGGTCCTCAGCGACGGGGACGCTCTGCGTCCTGCCTTCACGCTCGAAGACGTGCTGGCGGCGCGCACCGACCGGCCGGATTGCCGCAACTCCCCCTCCGATCTGGCGCACATTCTCTTCACGTCCGGGTCCACCGGCACGCCCAAGGGCGTGATGATCACGCACGAGAACGTGCTGCGCTTCCTCCAGTGGGCCGTGCCGTACTTCCGGATTCGGGCCGAGGACCGGCAGTCGGGGCACTCGCCGCTGCACTTCGACCTCTCGACCTTCGACGTGTACGGCACGTTCGCGGCCGGCGCCCAGCTCCACCTGGTGCCTCCGGAGCTGAACGTCCTCCCGCACAAGCTGGCGGAGTTCATTCGCCAGGCCGAGCTCACGCAGTGGTTCTCGGTCCCCTCGGCGCTGAGCCAGATGGCGCAGTTCGACGTGGTGCGCGCCGGCGACTTTCCGCACCTCAGGAGGCTGCTGTGGTGCGGGGAAGTGTTTCCCACCCCGGTCCTGCGGTACTGGATGGCCCGGCTCCCGCACGTGACCTTCACCAACCTGTACGGGCCCACCGAAGCGACCATCGCTTCGAGCTATTACACGCTGGAGCGCTGCCCCGACGACGACCGCACCCCCATCCCCATCGGCAGCCCCTGCGCTGGCGAGGAGCTCTTGGTGCTGGACCAGGAGCTGCGTCCCGTGCCCCCCGGCGTGGCGGCAGATCTCTACATCCGGGGCGTGGGGCTCAGCCCCGGCTACTGGCGCGACCCCGAGAAGACCGCCGGGGCGTTCGTCCCCAACCCCCTCGCCGGCGGCAGCGACCGGCTCTACCGCACCGGCGATCTCGCCAAGGTCGGGCCCGACGGCCTGGTGTACTTCCTGGGCCGGGCCGACAGCCAGATCAAGAGTCGCGGCTACCGCATCGAGCTGGGGGAGATCGAGGCCGCGTTGCAGACGCTCAAAACGCTCGAGCAGGCCGTGGTGGTGGCGCTTCCCGGCCCCGGCTTCGAGGGCGCCGTCATCGGGTGTGCCTACGTGCCGCGCTTGACCAGCCCGGTGACGCCCCTCGAGCTCCGGCGGGATCTGGGCCGGCTGCTGCCATCCTACATGCTGCCGTCGCGCTGGCGCGCCTACGACCGGCTGCCCCGCAACGCCAACGGCAAGATCGACCGGCGCCGCATCAAGGAGGAGTGGATCGCCGATGAAATCGCCGCCGCTCGACCCTCCTGACTTGGAGGCCCGCGTCAGCGAACTGATCGCGGACAAGCTCCATCTGGAGGTCCCCTCGCCGGACACCGACCTCTTCGAGACCGGGCTGCTCGACTCCCTGCGGTTCGTGGAGCTGCTGGCGAGTCTCGAGGAGGCTCTGGGCGTGACCGTTTCGGTGGAGGAGATCGAGCTCGACGACTTCCGAACCACGGCGCGAATCGCCGGATTCATCGCCCGGAGGGGGGCTCCCCCTCCAGAATGACCACCGCCGCGGCGAGGCCCGGCTGGTGGCTCAGGGACAGGTGCAGCCGGGTGACTCCCCGCTCCTTCAACCGCTCCGCCGAAGCCCCCGTGGGCCGGAGTGCGGGACGTCGGTCCGGTCCGCGCACCACCTCGATCTGCCGCAGCGACACGCCACGGATCCACCCGGTCCCCAGCGCCTTGAGAAACGCTTCCTTCGCGGCGAACCGTGCGGCGAGGGCTTCCACCCGGTCGCTGCGGCGGTCACAGGCCGCGAGCTCGGCCGGC